>CAZARO010000017.1:0-15342 GCA_964487165.1 uncultured Solibacteraceae bacterium
GGGTTATCTGGCAGTGCGGGCTACGAAATCTGCGTTGGCAGTAAACTCCCGCTAGAAACTGTGCTGGGGGAACGGTGGCCGGATTAGGAACGATAAGTCGGCATTGGTCAGGAATTCACCTGCGAGCCTGCTTGCCCCGAGACGGCCCAGTTCGGAGGATCGAGGACTACATCGTAGTTAGGGTCCGGATCTGGAGGACTGCCAGTAAACGCAGGCCTCTCGCCGTATAAATGGTCCTGCGGATGGGTTAAGTTAACGCCTATTGGGCGGTCCCCTTGGCGGGCCCCCTGGTCCGCGGCCGCCGCCCTCGTCGGCTGGTCCGAGCAAGACGCCTCACCATCAACAGTAGCGCGCGATCTCCCGTTCCACCAGTTCCGGCGCTTCCATGGGGATATAGTGATTGCGATCCGGCAGGTAGACGTCGCGCCCCTGGGGGAAACATACGGCCAGATCGGGGCCCGTGGGCGACGCGTTGAGATCCAGCACCGCGGTGGTCGCCGTGGTGCCGGCGCGCAGCACAGTCACCGGCTGCGCCACGCCCGGAATGCCCGCATAGAGATTGTTTGCGGGAGCGTTGCAGCGTCCGTAGATGGCCGCTTCCACTTCCGGCGGGCACGCCAGCACGAAGGCATCGCCATCGGGCAGCAGGGCGTAATCGCAGTAGCTCCGCAGCGCTTCCTCGCGCCACGCGGAAAACGGCCGGCGCGCGCGGAATCGCTCGAACATCTCCTGCGGCGACGCCCATCGATTGCGGCGGCGCGCGATGTACGAGGCATCCGGCGCCGCGCCGTGGTAAAAGTCGGGCGGAAAGATGACCGGGTCCACCAGCACCAGCGCGGCGAAAATCCCGGGCTCCTGGATGGCAGCGGAAACCAGCGAGTGGCCACCCATGGAATGCCCCACCCCGATGGCGCCGCGCAGGCCATACCGCTGCGCCACGGCCAGCACATCCTGCGCGAAATGGGGCCAGGGGATGGGCGGCGCGGGAATGCTGCTGCGGCCGTGGCCGCGAAACTCGATGGCCAGCCTGCGGCGGCCGGGGAAGCGGCACCCGATATCGTCCCAGCAGCGGCCGTGAAACCCGGTGGCGTGGGCGAAGAACAGGGCGGGAGCATCGCCGGGCCACTCCCACACCGCCAGTTTCAGTTCGCCGGCGGGGACGAAATGGAGCTCCGGGGCCGCCATCGCATTACCGCGCCGCCAACGCCAGCTTCGTGGGAGCATGCGAGCGCAATATGTACAGGCACGGCAACCCCACGAGCAGCGTGGTCACGTAGCCGTACGCCTGCACCATAATAATGAAGGCCAGGGCGGCGGATTTCGCGATGCCCATCGGCGCCAGCACGGTCACCGCCACGAATTGGTAAATGCCCACGTATCCCGGCGTGGAAGGCAAAGCGCTGCCCAGCCCCAGACCGGTCAGCAGCAGCATCGCCATGGAGAACGATAATCCCAGGCTCAATGCGTGCGCCGCAGCCATGGTGCCGAGCGCATCGCTCACCCAGATCGCCACCGTGAACGCGGCGAATCCCAGGAAGCGCCCGGTGTGATGAAACGCGCGCATGCCCAGCAGCACCTGGTCGGCCAACCCGATCAGCCGATCGCGGAGCGCATGCGGCAGCGGCAGGCGGCGCAGCAGGCGCGGGCACAACTCGCCAGTGTGCGGCAGGACCGCGATGGCCACCGCGCCCAGGCCGGCGGCAATCGCCATGGTCCGCGCCACTCCCGCCATCCAGCCGGGCTTCGGGTGAATTCCGAGCAAAATCAGCGATGCCCACAACACCAGCGCGATCACATCCATGAGGCGCTCGCTCAATGCCGTGGTGAGGACGTAGGTCTTGCTCAGCGACGAACGCCCGCTCACCACCAGGGTGCGCACCAGTTCGCCGGCGCGGGCGGGCAGGAAGGCATTGCCCATATAGCCGGCCATGGTGGCGCAGAAGACCGCTCCCACGGGGAGATTCTCTTCGGCGTTCAGAAGAATGCGCCATCGTAGGGAGCGCATGAAAAAGGAAAGGCAACACGAAAGGGCGGAGGCCGCGAGAAACTCCCAACGCGCCCCGGCGATGGTATGCCCGACGGTCCGCCAATCCACCCCGCGGAGCGACCACCAGAGCAGAAAGGCAGCCAGCGGAAGCGCCAGCATCCACGACCAGAGCCTGCCCCGGCCGTTGCCTTTCATAGCGCCGCCAAACGCCGCTCGACGTGCTCGCAGAGGTAATGGTACAGGCACAGATGCACCTGTTGGATGAGCGGCGTGTGGCGCGATGGCGCGGCCAGCAGAACGTCGGCCAGGGGCGCCAGTTTGCCGCCGCCTTCGCCGGTAAGCGCGATGGTTCGCATGTGCATCTTGCGCGCCTGTTCGAAGGCCGCGATTACGTTGCGCGAAGTGCCCGACGTGCTCAGGCCGAGAATCACGGCGCCCTCGCCGCCGTAGGCTTCCACCTGGCGCGCGAAAACCGTCTCGAAGGAGATATCGTTGCTCCAGGCGGTCAGGACCACCGGGTTATCGGAGAGACAGATGGCACGGAACGCGCGGCGATCCTTGAGAAAGCGCGCCACCAGCTCGCCGGTGATGTGCATGGCATCCGCCGCGGACCCGCCGTTACCGCAGACCAGCAGAGGCTGGCCGGCGGAGAGAGCATCGACAATGCTGCCGATGGCGCGGTCCATGGTTTCCTGACTGACGGTATCGGCGCAACGCTGCAATACGCCGGCCGATTCTGTGAGGTAGTGGTGAAGGGACATAGAGGCTAGAGGCATTATCCATCATTTGGCGGCAAAAGGACGCAGGCGCGCGCCCGGCATTTCGTAGATCGCGGTGGACCCGGTGCGAACCGCCGGAGGCTGATTCGCGAAGTAACGCCAAGCCGGCGAATCGTCCGGAATCACCGCGTAGCGAACGCCGAAGCTCGCGAGCAGCGCGTCGGCCGCGTTACGCTCCAACGATCCCCGGTAAAAGGCGTCGGAAAGCCGCAGCTGCTCCTCCCACGTGAGGCTGAAGAGCCAGTGGCTGGCGAAACTGTGCATCGGGATGGTGGCGAATTCGCCGGCGCTCGATTTGGGAGCGAGGACCAGGTCTTCCGCCTGGGCATGCTCCGCGAGCCAGGTCCGCAGATCGCGATTCTCGATGGTAATCACTGCCGAGCCGCTATCGCCGGGCCTTCTCGCCGCCGCGGCCGCGCCCGCCCAGGCAATCGCGTGTACCGACACGCAGGCGAGAACGAACGCGCCGAGGGCAGCGCCCGTCAGCACGGGACTCCCTTTGAAAAGACGCCGGGTGAAATCCCACCGCGCCGCATGGCGCACCACCAGCAGTGCCGTGGCGTAATGAACTCCGTCCAGCAGGTGGTGAGACCAGGGAATCCAGGGCACATACACACCGGCCAGCACGCACAGGAACCAGAAGGTAAGCAGGCGATCGGTTACCATCCCTTTTTGCAGCGGCAGAACGTAGGAGATGAGGCAGAATAGGGCGGGAAAGCCGAGCATCAGCACCAGCATCGGCGGCGAGAATGCGTCCCAGCGATTTTCTGCCGCGGCTTCCCGGAGCCAGGCGTGCCGGGAGGTCAACCAGGCGTAAGGCGCCAGGCCGGCGCACCCCGGAAGCACCAGCCACGCCGCTTCGCGAAGCCTTCGCGCCCAGGGGCGGCCGCGGCGCGTCACCAGGGCGAGCCCGCCAGCGGCCATCACTACGAAAATCTCGAATGGGTGGAGGAAGGCGGCGGCGCCGGCAACCAGGCCGGCCCACCGCAGATAGGCCGGAGAATCGGTGCGCAGAAATCTCGCCACCAGCCCCATCGCGAGGACAGTGGTGGCCGTGCCGAAGAGCGCCATGAGGCTGCCGTTCACACCGTTGACGAAGCCGTCGCCATTATACTTGGCGTGGACTTTGCCCGCGAACCAGATCAGCCGGAGCCACGGATTGGATGTCCCGAGCAGGTAGGTGGAGAGCGCCACCAGCGAGGCCACCGGAACCGCGCAAATCGTCATGAGCAGCGCCAGCCGGCCTTCCGCCGCCGAGCCCGCAAAGGCGCGTATGGCGAAGAACAGCGCGTACCCGCCGAGGAGGCTGAAGGCCAGATAAAAGAAGTGGTAGAGCCAGAGGCCGTCGACGCGCAACAGCGCGCTCACCCGGCCCATCAACCAGCAGAGCGGATTCAGCAGCGCCGGCTCCGTCGCCCAGGGAGCATGATAATCGGGCAGAAGCCAGGCTCCCGAGCGCTGGTAGGCGTTGATCCAGGTCTGGTACTGCAGGAAATCCATGTGCTGCGGCAGGAGGGTTCCGGCGGACCCCGGCGCGGGGGCCAGGTATCCGCTCACCACCGGTCCCTCGTTCACGGCGAAAAAGAAGAGGCCGAATAACAACGGGGCGGCGCGCAACCGCCATTCGCCGGCAGCGCTCACACCGTCCCTTGCGCCACGGGCACGTCTTCGTGAGCCGCCGGCACATCGCTCGAACCGGCAGGCAATCCCGGTTCGTACTCGAAATTCACCCGTTCGCGCTCCACCACCAACGGACGCTTCTGCACCTGCGTGTGAATGGCGCCGATATACTCGCCGATGATGCCCACGGAGATCAACTGCACCGAGCTGAAAAAGAAAATGCCGATCACCAGCGGCGCGACGCCCACCGAGAAGCGGTTCCAGTAGAGCAGCTTGTAAGCCAGGTAGCCGAAGGCCACCAGAGCGCAAATGGCCGCCGAAAGGAAACCGGAGAAGGTCACCATGCGCAGCGGCACTTTAGATAGGTTGGTGATGCCCAGCATCGCCATGTCGTAAAGGGTATAGAAATTGTTCTTGGAGATGCCGCTCTTGCGCTTGGGCTGGCCGTAGTAAATCTTGGTGTGCGGCAGGCCGATTTCGGCGATGATTCCGCGGAAATACGGATACGGATCGTCGAAGGACTTCACCAGGTCGACCACCCGCCGGTCGTACAGGCCGAACCCCGAGAAGTTCTCGAAGGTGTCGATCTCGGAGAGATGGTTGACCAGCCGGTAATACTTCCTGCGGACCCACAGCATGAGCGGGTTCTCTTCGCGGGAGTTGCGGACCCCCAGCACCATGGAATTCCCTTTTTCCCATTCCCGGATCATGTCGGCAATCAACTCCGGCGGGTCTTCCAGATCTGCCACGATGCCGATTACCGCATCGCCGCTGGCCTGATACAGCGCGTGCAGCGGCGAGCGGATATGACCGAAATTGCGGGCGTTTACGATGACTCGGACGTTGCGGTCGGCAGCCGCGATGCGCTTCAGGACTTCCACCGTGCGGTCGGTGGAGGAATTATCGATGAAGATGTGCTCATAGCGGTAGCGCCCGATATGCGCCATCACGTTGCGCACCCGCTGGTACAACTCCTCCACGTTGCCCTCTTCGTTGAAGCAGCCGGTGACGATGCTGATGGTCTTAGTGGGCATGCTGGTTACTCCCTTTGCGCACTGTAAGGTAGATGGGATAGTGGCCCTGCAGCGCTACAATCAGGCGCCCCACCCAGTTCCCGCGATTGATCCGTTGCAGCGCCGCGATCATTCCGCCAGCGCTGTTCGCGACCATCTGCGCTTCAAATTGAAAGGCCTTCGTCAACCGCTCCAGGAACGCTTCCTCGCCCAGCGAAATCAGTTCCAGCGGGTACATCTTCGCGGCTTTCTTGACCTGCCGCCGGCACCACAGCGGATTGACCCGGGTCTGTAGCGTGCGGGCGAAAGCCGGGTCCCGCCGGAAGACCAGCCACACCCACCACGCCAACATCGGTTTCCAGAGGATGGGCGGCATCACCACCATGTAGTGGCCCTCGAAGTAAGAGAGGAAATTGGGCATTTCCATATGCAGCAAACCGCCCGGCCGCAGCACGCGCAGCGATTCCATGAAGACGCGTTCGGGGTCGGCAGTGTGCTCCAGCACGTTGGCGGAATATACGATGTCGAAGCTGGCATCGGGAAAGGGCAGGGATTCGCCGGCCGAGTCCATCACGCGCTCCGGGGCAATGCCATTGGCCGCCAGCAGCATGCGCGACGCGATATACCCCTGATTGAAACCGGTCCCGCCCGGCTCGACGCCGTAAGCGTCGGCATCGAAGTGGCGGATCCATACCGCCAGGTTGGTGCCGAAACCGGAGCCCACCTCCAGCACCTTTTTGCCCGCGAGCCGTTCGAATTTTTCGAGCAGTGCGGCGCGCTTGAACGATTTGGAAAGTTCCAGGAAGTCGCTGGCGTTGCTGTGCCGGTCCACTTTGCAAATCGGCTCGAAGAAGGCGCCGATGGATTGCGCGGCCATCTCCACAATTTCGGGCGGCACAGTGATTTCGGCGAGGGTCACAGACATATACGTTGAACCTCCTGCGCAGGGCCGGCGACGGCCGATCCGCGGGCGCCGGGTGCGTCGAAGTGCAGACGCGTGGGATCGATTTCCTGCTTGCGGTCCGCATACCAGCGATATAGGGACTTGATGGAGTCGTCCGGGCTGCGAAATCGGAAGGCGGGCATTTCTTCCAGCAGGCGGCGATTGTCGCCGCTGTACTCATCGCCGAGGCCGGGGTCCTGCACCACGACGTTGAGATTCTTGCCGGAAGCCCAGATTACTTTGCGGGCGAACGCCGTGAGGTCGATGGCCCTGCCGGTACAAACGTTGTAGGCGCGATGGCGGGGCTGATTTTCAATAAACCAGCGAACCACCTCTGCCAGATCGGCCACGTCGAGATAATCGAAGCGCGCATTCCGTTTCAGAAGCACGGGGAGGTCCCAGACGGCGCGGCAGCAGGCATTCGAGAGGAAGCGAATTTCCCAATCTTCGTACGGGCCGAAGACTCCGAAGAGGCGCAGATCGAAGAGATTCGCCGATTGCGCGATGTGCTGCGCGCAGATGTACTTGGCGAAGCCGTAAGGGTCGGCGGGAACGCTGCGGTCGAAGCTGGTTTCGGCCACGCGGACTACCGCGGTACGCCGGTCATAGACGGCGCCGGAGTTCAGGAACAGGAGTTTGCCGAAGGCGTCGGGATTGCGCGCCAGGTTGAAGAACATGCGGCAATTCTGTTGCATGAGTGCCGGCGGCGCGCCGATTCTGCGGTTAGCGCGCACAGTTCCGGAGTGAACCACGGCGTCAAACTTATGGCGTTGCAGATACCGGCGGACGGCTTCGTCATCCAACAGGTCAAGCTCCGCGCGGGTGGGCGCCAGCAGCTCGTAGTGCCCGCTGAGACTCTCGCGAAGATTGCGGCCGATGAAGCCGCCCCCGCCCGTTATGAGGACTTTCATGTGATGGTCCATCCACCGTCCACCGTCAGGGCCTGCCCGGTGACGAAAGTTGAAGCATCGGAAGCCAGGAAAAGAACCGCGCCGGCTAGCTCCGAGGGCTTGCCCAGACGGCCCAGAGCGGTGCGGCTGCGGAGGCGATCGAGAAACGGATCGTCAGCGGCCACGCTGTTCGCGGTGGTCTCTTCGGTGTTGGAGAACGGCCCGGGAAGAATGGCGTTGGCGCGCACTCCATACGGCCCCCAGAAGGACGCCGTGTAGCGCGTGAAGGCCAGCAGCGCGGCCTTGGATGCCGAGTAGCCCGGCGGATTAATAAAATTCGTGCCGGCGTAGAGCTGCGGGCTGGGGGCCACCACGGCATACATGGTGGAGATGTTGACGATGCTGCCGCGCTGGCGCGCCTTCATGCCGGGGCCGATCCGCTGAGTGATCAGCGCGGCCCAATACACTCCGCCGGTGAGATTGCGCATCCAGCCGTCGAGCGTGGCGTTCTCAAGGTGGCCCTCGGGAACATTGAACCCGGTGCGCGGGCCCAGTTCATGGGCATTATTGACGATGACGTCGATGGCGGGATGCTCGCGGCCGATTCGTTCGAAAATTTCTTCGGCCGCGGGAATGTCGTACAGGTCGGCGCGATAGGGATGGACGCGATCCTGGCCCCATTCCGCTCGCAAGGCTTCGGCCTGGGCCGCGACGCGCTCGGAGCTTCCCAATGTCAGAACGGTCGCGCCATTGGCCAGCAGGGCTTGCGCGATGGTTCGCCCCAGAAAGCCGCTTGCCCCGGTAAGCAGCACGGTGCGGCCTTCAAGCGAGAAGAGACTACCGGCCGCGAGGCTCACCATGCGGTGCGGCCTCCATCGCAGACCAGGTTGTGCCCGGTCATATAGGCCGAGGCATCGGACACCAGGAAAAGAACGGCGCCCTGATACTCATCGGTGCAGGCCATGCGGCCCATGGGAATGAGGGACGTCAGCTTCTGCACGAAGGCTTCGGGTTGGCCGGTGTAAATACCCCCGGGGGAGATGGCGTTGGCGCGCACGCCGGAGTCGGCCCAATAGGTGGCCAGATAGCGGGTGAGGCCCACCAGGCCGCTCTTCACTACCGAATAGGTCACCGGCTTGGCGGGTTGCAGATGCTCGGGCACGCCCGGCTGGCGGTAGATGCGCTGATCGGGCGCGATGACGGCCAGGTCTGACGCCACGTTGAGAATTACGCCGCGCCGCCCGTGTTGGCGAAACGTCACCGCCATGTGGGAGCCGAAGACCTGGCTGCAGAGGTGCGCGCCGGTGAGTCCGACGGCGATATCGGCGTTCCACTGTTCCAGCGGGAAATTCTCCAGCCGCGAGAAATTGACGCCGCCGCTCGCGCCCACTTTAGGATTGTTGGCGGCGTTGTTGATGAGGATGTCGACACGCTCAAAGCGCGCCAGAACTTCATCGAGCAGGCCTCGGACCGCCGAGGGGCTGGTGATATCGGTGCGGCACGCCATGGCGGGAACGCCGAAGCGCTCCTCGAGGTCGCGGGCCTGGACGTGCGCGTCGGCAATGTCGACGAGCACGGGGCTGCCGCCGTGGGCGGCGATGACCTCGGCGTGCTTCATCCCCAGAAGCCCGGCGCCTCCGGTGATCACGGCCACGCGTCCGGCCAAATTGAAAAGGTCGGTCATGCGCGGGTCTGCCCTCCATCGGCTACCAGACAGGCGCCGGTGACGAATGCCGCGCGCTCAGACGCCAGAAACGCGGCTGCGGCGCCGATTTCGCAGGGTTCCCCAAAGCGCGCCAGCGGCACCTCGCGGGCGATCATCGACGTGACTTTGGCGGAGTCGGCATCGAGCTTTCGCTGCCACGTGCCCCCGGCGAAAAGAATGTTCCCGGGAGCGATGGTGTTCACGCGGATGCCGTGCGCGGCCACCTGGCGCGAGAGGTCCTTACTATATTTTTCCAGCGCTGCCTTGGCGGCGCTATAGGGCAGCGGCGCTCCCAGACTCTCCAGCCCGGCGATGGAGCTTACGAAGAGAATGGCTCCCTTCTTGGCCTCCACCATGGCCGGCAGAAATACTTCCACCAGGCGAACGCTGGTCCAGAGGTTCGCTTCGAAAATAGAAGACCAATCGCCGGCGGTGAGGTCGAAGCCGCTGCGCCCGGTGCCGCTGCCCACGTTGCAGACCAGGACATCCACGCCGCCCCAGCGGACAGTCGCCTGGCGATGCGCTTCGCGAATCACGGCGGTGGAGGACAAGTCTCCGGCGAAGGTGTCGACCCGTTCCTCGCGGCCGGCGGAGAGTATACCGGCGGCGTCTTGAAGAGCTTGTGAGTCGCGCCCGGTGAGGACCACCTTCGCGCCCTCATCGAGGAACGTGCGGGCAATTCCCAGGCCGACTCCGCGCGAGGAGCCTGCCACGAATACGACTTTGCCTGCCAGCCCCAGATCCATCTAGCTCAGGCACCTCTCCACAAATTTTCGATTGCAACGCGCCCACTCCA
This sequence comes from uncultured Solibacteraceae bacterium, assembly GCA_964487165.1. Classification (GTDB taxonomy): domain Bacteria; phylum Acidobacteriota; class Terriglobia; order Bryobacterales; family Bryobacteraceae; genus PALSA-129. The sequence goes on from CAZARO010000017.1 coordinate 9,734, forward strand.
CTTCGTTGCCCGCACTTCCACGAGCTACCTGCAGCACGATATCGCCGGCGTACTCCACGCGGCGCAAGCAGGCGAATACTCCTTCGATGTCGGCGTCTCCCTGGCCCAGGGGAACGGTGGTGCCATGGAGAATGCGGTCCTTAATATGAACGCTTCCCACGCGGACGCCATAGGCGGCGAACTCCTCTTCGGGCCGGTATCCCAGAGACGAGCTGTTGCCGGAATCGTAGTTGACCTTCACCAGCGGATGGGGCAGTTGGGATAGCAGGCTGGCAAGCTCCGCGGGCGGTAGAGAAGACTCGATATGCAGTTCGATGCCGGCCGCTTCGGCGGCGGGCAAGGCGTGACGCAGGCTGTCGACCACGGCTTCGAAGTCGGCTTCGTCGCGAACGGCCGATTGGTCGACGAAGGGCAGCACGACGCGCGTGATACCGGCGAGTTTGGCCTGCCCGAGCAGCCATTCCAGGTGCTGGAGGCGCGCGGCGCGCTCGGCATCGGCAGCGCGGACGAAGGCGAAATCCATGAAGTAGTCGGCGCAGACCGAGTGGACCACGATACCGTGTTCGGCCGATAGCGCGACGATGCGGGCCACGCCGGCGGCGGTTTCGAGAGGATTCGCGCCCACGCCATAGGTATCGTAGATCCACTCGATGGCGTTGAGGCCGGCGGCCGCGGCGCGGGGAAACTCCTGTTCCCAGTGCTCGCGCGGAAACGCCTGGATTCGTCCATCCACGGGCGGGAGGAGTCTTCCTTGCATGATGGCGAGATGGCGCAGGGAGATCATATCGGTCTTACTCTGGTAACGGAGGAACGATCATGTTGGCGTAAAACTCCTCGCGGTCGAGGAACGGGTACAGATCCTCCAGCGGCTTCGATACCAGCGACCCATCGGGCCGCTGCATGGAGGAAAGGCGCGGCACGCGCGCTTCGTCGGGGATGACTTCCACGTCGCAAAGCACGGGGCCGGGGATGTCGAGCACCTGGCGGACCTGCTCGCGGAGGCGATCCTGCGTAGCGATGCGGACAAAGGGAATTTGGTAGGCTGCGGCCAGCTTGTCGAGAGGCGGAATCATGAGGCCGGTGCGGCCATCGCAACCCACCTGGGGCGATCCGAAAAAGGCGGTTTGCGACGCCCGGATGGAGGCGTAGCCATCGTTATTGAGGATGAAAAACTTGATGGGCAAATCCAGTTGCCGCACGGTGGCCAGCTCCTGAATGTTGAACTGGAATCCGCCGTCGCCATCGACGCAAACAGCGCGCCGTCCGCCCGCCAGACACACGCCGATGCTCATGGGAAGGCCGCATCCCATGGCGCCCAGTCCAGCCATGTGGTAAATGCGCTGGCCGGTACGCGTGGGGCAGGCGAAAAGAAATATTTCGATTCCGCTGCCGGCGTTGCCCGAAATCATCAGGTCTTCCGGGCTGGTTTCCTGCCCGATCACTTCGGCGAGATGAAAAATGCTGACGCGTCCCTGCGAGTCACGGTGCTCGGGAAGCACTACCGGGTAACGCGTCTTCCAATCGGCGCAGCGCTTGTTCCAGCAGGTGCGATCCTTGGGCTGGACGCCGTCGATCTGGTGCAGCATTTCGCGCAGAAAGTCACCCGCGTCGGCGGGAATTTCGGTCTGAATATAGGGCACCAGCTTGCGGATCTCGGCCGAGTCGATATCGACCATCACCTTATGGGCGGCGCGCGCGAGGCGTTGCGGAGCGTAGCCGGTGATGGCGAAATCCATGCGCGCTCCCACGATGAGCAGAAAATCGCAGTTCTGCAGCGCGAAGTTGGCGCCGCGGGAGGCGAGCGAACCGGGGCGGCCGACGAACAGAGGGTCTTCGGAGGAGATAATATCGGCGGCGCACCACGTGGCTTCCACCGGAATACCTAGGCGCGCAAACAGGCGGCGGAAATCATCTTCGGCGTGGGCCAGGCGGACCCCGTTACCCACGAAAATCAACGGCCGCTGGGCGCGGTTCAAAGCGTCGATGGTTTCGCGAACCTTTTCCGCGAGCTGCGAACCTAGGGGCAGCGCTAATTCGGCGGGATCGAATGCCGGAAGATTGGCCTCGTCGATAGGACTGGCCTGCACGTCGAGCGGGATATCGATCCACACCGGTCCCGGACGGCCGTGGCGGGCCAACCAGACGGCTTTTTCCAGGTGGTAGCGGATACTGGACGGATCGAGCACCGTGACGGCGTACTTGGTGACCGGTTTGGCGATCGAGACGATGTCGACTTCCTGCACGCCCAGTTGGCGCATTCCAAGAGGCGCGCCGTCGGGTGCGAACATGCGGTCGGGGCGCTTGACCTGGCCGGAGATCACCAGCACCGGCGTAGAATCGAGCCACGCGCCGGCTACTCCCGTCAGCGCATTGGTGCCTCCCGGCCCAGTGGTCACCAGGGCCACACCCAGATTGTTGGTAGCTTTGGCGTAACTCTCGGCCGCCATGGCGCTGGCCTGCTCATGCGAGTTGCACACCGCCACGAGCTCGGGGCATTGCGCCAGGGAGGCATTGAGATGCATGGCTCCGCCGCCGGTCACCAGAAATACGTGCCGGACACCCTCAGCGGCGATGAAGCGCATGACGTAATCGGAAAGTTTCATGTGTCTATGCGGTTTGCAGGCAACTGAGCCGGATCTCTCCGGCGAGAATCAAATCCACCAGTTCACGGACGGCGCCGTTGCCACCCCCGGCGGCGGTGACGATATCGGCCTTCATCAGGGCCGCGGGACGGGCATCCGCCGGCGCGGCGGCGAGGCCGGCCCATTCCATGGCGGCGAGGTCGTTCACGTCGTCGCCCATGAAGCAGATTTCCTCCGCCGCCAGGCCATGGCGGCGCGCAAAGGCAGCCAACGCGGCAGCTTTATCCTTGCAGCCTTTGGTGATATCCGCCAGATTCAGCTTGGCGGCGAAGCGATCCACCAGCGGGCTGTCTTCGCCGGAGATGATGGTCACGAGCATGCCGGCCTTGCGGGCCAGCGACACGCCCATCACGTCGGTGAACGAAAGGCGCTTCCACTCGGCGCCATCGGGTCCCCACCAGAAAGTGCCGTCGGTAAGGACGCCGTCGAAATCCAGGGCAATGGCTTTGATGGCGGACATTTCACGCGGCAGCCCGCACGCGCCTCAGCTTCTTGATCACTTCCTGCTCCCGTTCCACTACCCGCTTGACGCCGTCGCCCAGGGAGTTCTCGACAATGCGCACGTAGCTCACCACCTTGCCGATGCCGTTGGGCTCGAGCGACGCGGCCTGGTCGGAGCCCCACATGGCGCGGTCGAGCGTGATGTGGCGTTCAATGCAGCACGCGCCCAGCGCCACCGAAGCAACGGTGGCGGGCAGCCCGGTCTCGTGGCCGGAGTAGCCCACCGGCACCTGGTAGCGATTTCGCAACGTGGGAATGGCGCGCAGGTTCAGCTCGGGGTAATGCGCGGGGTAGGCGCTGCAGGCATGGAGCAGGATCAGCTCGTCGCGGCCGAGGACTTCGACGGCGTGGTCGATTTCCTCGACGGTGCTCATACCCGTGGAGAGAATAATGGGCCTGCCCTTCGACCGCGTGTGGCGTAGCAGGGCGTCGTCGGTGAGCGATGCGGACGCGATCTTGAAGCAGGGCGGTTCGAACTGATCGATAAAATCTACCGCGCCTTCGTCCCAGCAGGAGGCGAACCAGGGCATTTTCACTTCGCGGCAGTAGCGCGCGATGAGGCGGTAGTCGTCGTAGCCGAATTCCAGGCCGCGCTTGAGGTCGCCATTGGTGGGACCGAAGGGATTTTCGCGAGGCTTGGCCAGTTCTTCGGCCGAATATACCACCTCGACGGTCCGTTTCTGAAACTTGACGGCGTCGCAGCCGGCGGCGACGGCGACGCTGATGAGCCTGCGGGCGAGATCGATATCGCCGTTGTGGTTGATGCCGATCTCGGCGATGATGTAGCTGGGATAGCCTTCCCCCACCCACTTAGTGCCGATGCGAACTGCGTCAATGACTTTTGCGGTGGATTGCATACTGTTTCCCCATTAGTTACCGGTAATTCACCAGGCGCGGCAGGGCGGCCGGCGCATCTTCCCACAGTTTCCAGGGCGCGGCCTGCCGGTTCCACAGATCGTTCAGGTGCTGATATTCGCGATAGGTATCCATGGCGTAAAAGAAACCGTCGTGACGGTAGGCCATGAGCTGCCCTTCGCGGGCGAGGCGCTCCAGCGGTTCGTGCTCCAGGATGCACTCGTCGCCGCCGAGATAGTCGAAAATGGCGCGCTGGCAGACGAAGAAGCCGGCGCTGATGGAGCCGTCGCCCTTGGGCTTTTCGGTGAAGTTGGCCACGCGGCCTTCGCCGGCCACTTCCAGCATGCCGAAGCGCCAGATGGGCGGGACGGTGGTGACGGTGGCAATCTTGCCGTGGCTCTTATGAAACTCCAGGACGCGGCGGATATTCACGTCGCTCACGCCATCGCCATAAGTCAGCAGGAAGGTGTCGCCCTCGATGTATTTCTGCACTTTGCGGAGGCGTCCGCCGGTCATGCAGTCCAGGCCGGTGTCGGCGAGAGTAACGGCGAATCCCTCTTCGCTGTGATGGCCGTGGTATTTGATATGCGATTTCTCACCGAGGCGCATGGTGAAATCGTTATTCATGGCCTCATAGTTGAGGAAGTACTCCTTGATGCTGTTGCCGCGATATCCCAGGCACAGGACGAACTCGCGGAAGCCATAGTGGGCGTAGATCTTCATGATGTGCCACAGGATGGGCCGGCCGCCCACCTCCACCATGGGTTTGGGGCGGAATTCCGTCTCCTCGCGAAGACGAGTTCCCAAGCCACCGCACAGAATTACAACCTTCACGAGATCGGCCTCCTCGATAAGAGCCATTATTCGACGTGAGAGTATACCTGTGCTAGCTTCTTTTTGGTTGTGGAGCGAAAGACTAACTGAAGTTATCAGTCGAGGGTTGCAGTTTGACAGCAGGGCTAGCTACTTTCTGGCGCAAAATTACCGTCGATTGCCAAAGACCGCTTGCTGACGCGCGCGGCTCTGTAACACCTCGCTGATTCCACGAGACTTCTTACTGAGCCACGACCGTAAGGGAGTGGTCATCGACGACCGGAAACTGAATTTCACGCCAGAAAGTACCTAATCTAGCGGACCGCTACTGCGGAGCGTTCCGCGCCCATGGCCCCAGTCCACGCGATCCGACGGAACCAACCTCGGTTGCACTGGACCGAATAATCGATTTCCTTTCCACTGGGTAGTATAGGCGCGCCAGATTACCGCAGCGTGTGGCGTCACTTTGGTGTGTGGAATCCACCCGCCGGGCGCCGGCGACGAGGTGGTCATGGGGACTGCCGGCCACTTCTCACGCGCTATGCTGTCGCGCGCCCTCGACGGGATTGCCGAACGTCGGCGCGCGGCCGACGGCTAGCGCCACGAGGAAGCCGAGCGCCGAGCGCGGAGTTCTGATGGTCCGGTTCAGTAGTCTTACGGACCCGCTTGGCGACTGGGCCACCCGTACTTTTTTTTGCAAAGAGATTTGGGGACCCGGAAGGATTCGAACCTTCATAGAGTGATTTAGAAGAGCACTGCCTTATCCGTTAGGCAACGGGTCCGTGGGGCGCGTGGCAG
>CAZARO010000018.1:0-15070 GCA_964487165.1 uncultured Solibacteraceae bacterium
TGAGCGCCAGCACGTGCTGCAGGATCTGCTCGGTGGTCTGGCGCGAGATTTCGTTGCCGCAAATGGGGCAGTGCGGCACCCCGATGGAGGAGTAGAGGAGCCGCAGGTAATCGTAAATTTCGGTAATGGTGCCGACGGTGGAGCGGGGACTGCGGCTGGTGGTTTTCTGCTCGATGGAGATGGCGGGACTCAGGCCGTCGATGGAATCCACGTCGGGCCGTTCCATCTGGTCCAGGAACTGGCGCGCATAGGTGGAAAGCGTTTCCACGTAGCGCCGCTGGCCCTCGGCATAGATGGTGTCGAAGGCCAAAGACGACTTCCCGGAGCCGCTCAATCCGGTAATTACCGTGAAGCTGTTGCGGGGAATCTCTACGTCGATATTCTTCAGGTTGTGCTGGCGCGCGCCATGCACCGTAATCCGGTCCAGCATAGTTGGCTATCAGGCGGAAAGGAGTTCTCTTTATTGTGACGCGGGTTGTACGGATGTGCAAACTGCGCATACACTAGAGCTGGAATGCGAAAATGTCCGAGTTGCGGAAATCGCATGCGTCGCGTGCATCGCACCTTGCTGGAGCGGATCAGCTACCTGGCCATTTACGAGTGTAAGCAGTGCCACGCCGAGGACAACCTGCCGCGCTCGCATAAGTTGCATTTCGGGAAAGCGGCGCGCTGTCCGAAGTGCGGCACCTTCCGGATTGTGCGGCTCAAGGAGCCGGACACCATCGACCCCATGCATACCGGCCTGCTGAACTTGCTGGAACGCATGGCCGGCGGAAGGCTGCATCATTGCCGCTATTGCCGGATCCAGTTCTGGGACCGCCGGCGCCTGCAGGCGGAAGTGGTGGCGGGAGAAGCGGCGGAACAGGAGGAGACCGAGACCGCTCCCGAGGCCGAGACTGCGCCGCCCAATCCCGACGGGCCGGAGACGTAGCCATGAGGAAGACAGAAAGGGCCCCTGCGGGGCCGATGCTCTCTAACTGGCGGGCTGAAGCCCACCCCACCGGTGGCCCGCGACTCGGCTTTGGCCTTTTCGTGGGGCAGCCAATCCTGGCTGCAGACCGGCTTTCAGCCGGCCTCTGGTTCCGACTCAGCGGCGGCCTGAAAGGCCGCCTGCAGGCACGATTGCCTGCCCCACCCTTCCAGCCAACTGCATGCATGAATGGCCAAAGTCAATGGCCGTGGCCGGCGGCGGCTTGGAGTCCTCGACCTGAGTGACGCCGCTTGAGTGATCCCATTCGCCTCCGCGTGGAGCCGCCGGACGCCGGCAAGCGCCTGGATCAGGTGCTGCATGAGCATCTGGCGCAATATAGCCGCGCGCGCATTCAGCAGTGGATCCGCGACGGTCGCGTGCTGGTGAACGGAAGCCCAGGGCGTCCCGCGCGCACCGTGCGGGCGGGCGAGACCATCCAGGTGGAACCGGCGGAAGCTCCGCCTTTGCATGCTTCCCCCGAAGACATTCCCCTCACCGTGCTCTACGAAGATGACGACGTGGTGGCCATCGATAAACCGGCGGGAATGGTAGTGCATGCCGGCGCGGGAATCCATTCGGGCACGCTGGTGAATGCCCTGCTGCACCGTTTCGGCGCGCTTTCGGGAGTGGGCGGCGCGCTGCGCCCGGGCATTGTACATCGGCTGGACCGTTACACCAGCGGAGTCCTGCTGGTGGCCAAGAACGATGCCGCCCATCGCGCCCTGGCGGAGCAGTTCTCCGGCCGGCAGGTGGAAAAGACCTACATCGCGCTGGTACACGGCAAGGTGAAAGCGGAGAGCGGACGCATCGACCGTCCCATCGCGCGCGATCCGGTGCATCGCACGCGCATGACGGCGCGGCTGGGCGAAGGCCGCGCGGCATGGTCGCAATACCGCGTAGTGAAGCGCTTCGAGCGATTCACGCTGCTCGAAGTGCGCATCGGAACCGGGCGGACGCACCAGATTCGCGTACACCTCTCGGGCCTCGGACATCCTGTAGTGGGCGATGGCTTGTACGGCGCGCCGGCGAAAGTGGAGGGGCTGCCACAGTTGGGGCGATACTTCCTGCACGCTCACCGGATTCGCTTCCATGCGCCCGCGACGGGCGAGGAGGTAACGGTAGTCTCGCCACTGCCGCGAGAGTTGGAGGAGTGGATGTCGGCGGTTGGCTAACGCGGCGGACCCTACTGTATCCTTCCCTGGAGGTTACTACGGAATCACCACAGCGGCATGAGTTGCCGACATCTGCTGGCCTTCGGCATCGCGCACCACCTGGCGCACCAGGTATGTTCCCGGGCGCAGGTCGAAGTTGGTCTTGATGGTGGCGCCGCGATTCAACCTATTGGCCAGGGTATCGTCCTTGAGGTGCAGTGTCAGCACCTTCTGGATGCCTTGCATGTAATTCCCGTCGCGATCGAAAACGCCCGTCACCATGGTCACGATGTTGTTGTTGCGCCCATCGGACTTGCGGAACTTGAACAGCTTCAGGTCCAGGCGCAACAGTACGGTCATGCGGGCGATGTCGCCATCCACCTTGAAAAACTGCGTATGCAGATCGATGGGCAGTTCCTGCAGGTCTTCGCGCGAGAACAGCGCGGACTCAATCTCCTGCCGCGCTGTCTCCGCGGCATCCTCCAGGCGCTTGGGCGCGTAGTAGCCGCGGCGCGCCTGCAGGTTCAGGTTATTGGATGGCTTCACGACTACGCGGAGGGCGTGAAAATTGCCGTCGTTTTTCAGATTCTGCGGCGTAAATCCCAGCATGTAGACGTACTCGGGAGCTGACCCCAGGCGCCGGAATCCCTCGTCGTAGTCGTTGCTGTTCTGGTAGAACGAACCACCCGTGCCGGAGGCCATTTCGGCCAGAATGTCCGACCGCATAGATTCGCGCAGCAACGCCTGGGCGGGACCGCCGCGCCCGCGTCCTCCACCCCCTCCGCCGCTGGGGCCGGAGCCGTCCGCGGAGGGCCGCGAGGCATCCAGGGTCGGATCGGTGTAAAGCCCGCGCGCATCCATCCCATTGATAATCACGTTGGAGCGTATGGCGCGGTCCAGAATGCCCTGTTTGTCCGGATAGTATATCGGATTGATGGTGAAGAAGCCGGGAGACACCATGACGATGATGCGCTGTCCGGGCGTGCCGGACATTCGCTGGATTATGTCTTTGATCACACCGAGCGAAGCCATAGTGGTTACTTCGCCGCCGACTCCTCCCCCGCCGGACATGGCGCCTACGGCCGTCATGATGTTGGGGCGCAGCCGCATGAGGGCGTCACGGAGACGGTCCTGGTCATCGGTGAAATCGACGGCGGGAAAACCGGACATAGTATAGATGGCGGCGCGGTCGCTGGGCCGGAGGGTGGCGATGTGGCGCAAAGCGGCCTCGCGGATGCGCGTGAGGTCGTTCACCGAGATGTGGACGTCGTCGAACAGGTACGCTACGAAGCGCTCCGGGATTTCCACCGTGGGACCTTTTTCCACTTCGGCGGGCATGGGGAGCGTGGCCAACGGATCGGCAGGAATGGCATCGGCTGCGAGTGCCTTGCTGCCAACCTTCTCCACGGAGAAGCGCGTGATTTCCTGCAGCTTGCCCTTATCGTAAAGCTGGAAATTCTCCTTGGTGAGATTGCCCACCGCCATTCCGTGGGTGTCGCGCGCCACCACCGGGACCATTACCAGATTGACGTGCGACCGGAACGATGCGGTGGGGTCCTCGCGCGTGTTCATCTCCGGCGCATTGGTGGGAATCTGCGGAGGTAGCGTGGCAGGCAGAGGGGTGGTCTGCGCCCGCACCAACGAAATTGCCAGGCATCCCAGAAAGAACAGCAGCTTCATGGCATTTCCAGCTTGACACCTTTTGAAACCCATTTGTTGGCCGGGAGTTGTGAAAAGTGCAGATTACAGCGCCTTCCGCCACCTCGCGAGGGAGAACTCTTTCGAGCTATGGGTGCGACACGAAAGTGGAGGCAAGGCCGAATATCCAACGAAAGCAGCAAGAATCTGAGCCTAGTACTCCAGTTCGCAAATACAGTTGCGTATTCCGCACACCCAACTGCAACCGCTCCCTTACGGTCGCGGCTCTGCATGCAGCTTCGTTCAGAGCCGCGACCATCAGGGAGCGGTGGCAGCAGAATACGTTGGTGAACTTATGAAAAGGAGTACTTAGCCAGTACGCCAGGCGCCAAGAAAAGCCTCGTGGCTTTTGCAGATGGATTGCCCGCAGCGGCACGGCGCCTGGGCGTACTGGATACGCTCAGCTGCTTGCTGTTTTCGTTGGACATTCGTCCCTGCCTCCACTTTCGTGTCCCCCGTCAAGCGCAGAGAACTCGGTCGTGTTATAAATTACAATAGGACCTGAATAGTTTATTATGCTGCGCCGGTAGACGCAGAGGAGGTTGTAAGATGTCGAACACGCGTCGTGGTTTCCTGCAGTCAAGCGCGGCCCTGGCGGCCGGCCTGACGGGAGTAACGGTGGCGGAGGCGCAGGCGCCGCAACAGAATCTGCCCCCGGGGGCGCCGCAAACTCCCGCGCGGACCGCCGGACCGGCGACGCCGGCCTCGGAGATTCGGGTTCCCAAGATGAAGTTCGGCAGCGCCGAGATCGGCCGGATGGTGCTCGGCGTCAATCCGTTTTACGGGTACGCCCACTACAACAATACGCTGGGCACGGTGATGAAAGAATGGTACACGGCGGACCGCGTTTGCGACGTCATGCACCAGTGCAACCGCTTCGGGATCAACGCCTTCAACTACGTCCACCTGGACCGCGCCCCGCAGGATTGGGAGCGATTTCAGGCGGAAGGCGGCAAGATGCACCTCATCATCCAGGTGACCGCCAACGTGGATTCCGCCATGCTGGTGAAGACTCTCAAGCCGCTGGCGCTGCAACGGCAGGGCGAAGTGGTGGACAAGGCCTTCCAGGCGCGCGACATGAACAGCGTGAAGGAATGGTGCAAGCAGGCCCGCGACCTGGGCGTGCTGGTGGGCGTGGGCACGCACAAGCCGGAGGTCATCGACCAGGTGGAATCGGAAGGCTGGGACGTGGATTTCTACGCCGGCTGCGTCTACAACCGCACGCGAACCGCGGAGGAATGGAAGAAAGCGCTCAACGGCGAGATCATGGAGATGCCGACCGATATCTACATGCAGAGCGACCCGGCGCGCATGTACAAAGCCATGCGGCAGACCAGGAAGCAGTGCTTCGCGTTCAAAATCCTGGCCGCCGGACGTATTGCCAACAGCGGTGTCGCGCAGGCTTTCCGCACGGCGTTCGAGAGCATCAAGCCGAACGACGGTATTTATGTGGGCATGTTCCCGCGCGTGAAAGATGAAGTCCGGGAGAACGCCCAGATCGTACACAACATTCTTGCGCCCGCGCTGTAGCGCTAACTGCGCCCGCTCACCTGCCGGACGGCCGCCGGGTGGTTCCAGGCTTCCGGCTTGATTCGCATGCCGAAGCCGCTCTCCTCTGGCACGCTTATGAATCCGCCCTCCGGGGCGATGGGGTTCTGAAGCATGGCCGGCCAATCGCGCTCGTAAAACCGCTGGCAGCTCTCCTGAATCCACACGTTGGGCGACGCGGTGGAAAGATGGGTGGTGGCGTAGAACAGCAGTGGCCCGCCGGCCGTGTGCGGCGCAATTGGTAGCTCGTATGCGTCCGCCATGGCGGCAATCTTGCGGGCCTCGGTCAACCCCCCGCACCAGGTGACGTCGAACATGACGTACTTCACGGTGCGCGATGCCAGCAGTTGCTCGAATTGCATCTTACCCGCCAGGCGCTCCCCGGCGATCAGCGGCAGGCTGGTGGCTACGGCCAGCTCGTGATACTGGAGGTAGTTGCCGGGCATGAGCATGTCTTCCAGCCACATCGGGTGGTAGGGCTCCAGAGCGTGCGCAATGCGAATCGCGGAGGTGACGTTCCACTGCGCGTGGAACTCCACCGCGATATCGATATCCGAGCCGAAAGTGTCGCGCAGCTTGCGCACCGGCTGCAGTGCCTCGTCAATGTCCGCAGACGTGATGAACTGGTTCCGGTTGCGCTTGGCCGCGCCGTCGAACGGCCAGATCTTGATGGCCTTGATGCCGCGCGTGTCGATCAGCTCGCGCATGATCTTTTCCGGCTCGCGGTTGAAGTCGTACTTGTAAGGGAAGCAGGTGTTGTACAGGCGGACGCGGGGGTTGGCCTTGCCCCCGATCAGGCGGTAGACGGGCGCGTTGAGGTGGTTCCCGAGCAGGTCCCACAGGGCCAGGTCGATAGCGCTCAAGGCGCGAATTTCGGCTCCGCCGGCGATTTGAAAATCGAAACTACGGTAGAGATCGGCCCAGATCCGTTCGATGTCGCGCGGGTCGTGGCCCAGGAGCGAGGCGGCCACGCCGTGGATCGCGGCTGCCTCGGCGGGGTTGCGCGGATACGTCTCTCCGATGCCCGAGACGCCGGCGTCGGTATCGATTTTGACCCAGGTCCAGTGGGGCCAGAAGGGAGCATCGTCGCGGCTCTTCCAGTAGACCGTTTCGATGCGCGTGATCTTCAGCGGCGCGGCGGTTTGAGCGGCGGCGGCGTACGCGCCCGCGAGGGGGGACGCGAGCAATCCCGAGACGAACGATCTGCGGCTCAACGGCATGGCCGAATTATAGCGGACCTCACTCCGTAGGGCAGGATGGCATCCTGCGGCCGATTGGTAATCGGCCTTTCGATGCGTCTGTGGGCGGGTTACAAGAGACACGCTATGGGTCGCGCAGGTTGACATCCTGCCCCACCTACTGAGTCTCGCAGAATACGGTGACAGATGCCCCAGCAGTGGGGCAGGTTGTCAACTGTTGTCAACCTGCGGCGGGTTGGTAACCGCCCCGGACGCCCATGAACACGACGCTCGCGCCGATTGCCGGGGCACCCCCTGGGTCGCGCGCAGGATACCATTCTGCCCCACGGAACGCGCTCAGCGTCACTCTATTACGCAAGACTCAATAATTTCTCAAAGTTTCAGACTCCACCGATGGCGCCGCAAGCGTCTAGGATGGTTGTATAACGAAATGCTACGACGCTCCGTTTCTTCAGGCGCGATCGCGCTGGCGGCCGGCTCCGTGTTGGTTTTATACTTACGGGCCGCCGCCGGAGAAGGCAGCTTTGCTTTCCAACCCGCTACCGACAGCTTTCAGGCCACTGTGCTCGATTGCAGCCGCTTCATCGAAGCACCCACCGGCAGGCACGGCTTTGTGACCGCGAAGGGTGACCGCTTCGTATTTCAAGACGGCACTCCGGTGCGCTTTTGGGGCGGGCAGATGGACGCCGGCGGCACCAAAGAACAGCTCGACTACACGCTTCGGCGGATGCGGCGGCAGGGCATCGACATCACGCGGCAGCACGGTTTGGAGAACCTGAACGCCCGCGACGCGAAGACTTCGCTGGAATATGATGCCACCGCGCTAGATCGCCTGGACTACCTCATCGCCAAACTGGGCGAGAACGGAATCTACCTCACCCTCGACCTGGATTATCCGCTGATCTTCCGCTTCCGGCCGGGAGATAACATTCCGCAGCTGCCCGAGGGCGGACCGGCGCCGGGCGCGGAATTCGTCGACGACAAGGTCGCTGCCATTCTGCACCAGCGCATGACGGACCTGTTCAGCCACTATAATCCGTACACCAAAAAGCGCTGGGCTGACGACCCCACGATCGCGATGGTGGAGGTGCTCAACGAGGATTCGTTATTCTTCGGAGACGTGGCGAAGAGCTTCCACCCCGAGTTGGAAGAGAAGTTCGCGGCGTGGCTCCGCCAGAAGTATCGCGACGATGCCGGCCTCCGGCGGGCCTGGACCGTGGATGGCAAGTCGCCGCTGGCCGAAGGGCAGGGCATCGAAAACCAGGAGCGTGTTCCCCTGCTGCGTAATGGCGACTTCACCGAGAAGCACCTGGCGGCGCACCCGGAACAGAAATTTCTGGGGCAGGACCAGTTGCGTTTTTGCGAGGAACTGGAAGAGCGCTACTTCACGTCGAGCCGCGATACCATGCGCCGGGCCGGCCTGAAGGCGCCGGTTTCCGGAACCAACTGGCAGGCGCACGGCTTTCCCACGCGCGTTCACATGCTGGGACAATCGATGCTCGATTACGTGGACCGGCATGGCTACTGGGATCACCCCGATGGCGAGGGAAATCTCAAATGGAGAATCGCCACCGCCCGGTTCCACGACCTGCCCATGATCAAGGACGTCCACCCCGATCAAGACCGTTTGAATTATCTCGGCGTGGAGAATCTTGTCATCGAGAAGGCGTGGGAGCAGGTGTTGGGGATGCCCATGACTATCAGCGAATGGAATACCTGCCTGCCGAACGAGTATTCGCTCGAAGGAGGCGGCCTTATGGCGGCGTATGGGCTGCTGCAGGGGTGGGATGGCGCGCTGCAGTTCGGCTACTTCAGCGGGGACTTCCGCCCTAGCCTGGGGGAAGGTTCGTTCGACATGTTGGGCAACCAGCCGCAGATCCTGCAGTTCCCGGCTATCGCCGCCATGTGGTACCGGCAGGATGTGAAGGAAGCGGAAGTGGTGGCGGAATCCGTCTACGATTCCGAGAGCGTCTATAGGTGGACCGAGGACCGCAAACCGGTGCCGCTGTGGGCCGCGCTAGTGGGCAAGGTGGGCTATCGCCTGGACGGGCAGCCGCGCAAGCCCGTGGTGCAGGATGTCCGCCCGTACTGGAGTGCGCCATCGCTGACGGCGCGGTCCATCACCGGGGAGTTGAGCTGGAATGCGTCCACGGGCGTGGTCCACATTGACACCGCGCGCACGCAAGCGGTCATCGGCTTCCTCTCCGCTGCCCCGCACGATCTGGAAGCGGTGAGCCTGAAGAGTTCCAACCGCTTCGGCGCGGTTTGGGTGACGGCCATGGATGGCATGGAGCCAGTGCGCTCCGCGCGGCATCTGCTGATTACTGCGGTGGGCCCGGCGCGAAACACCGGCATGGAGTACGAGCAAACCGATCAAATGTCGCGGCTCGGTACGCCGTTCTGGCACTTGAAAAATCAAGGCGTGGGGCCGGCACTTCTGGAAGCCATCGCCGGGGAACTCCGGATTAAGTCCGGGCACGCCGGAGAGATGAAGTGCTGGACGCTGGATGTGGTGGGCAAGAGGCGCGATCCCGTGCCGCTACGCCTGGCCGCGGGCATTGTGGTGCTTCAGATGCGCCCGGAGGATAAGACGGTTTATTACGAACTTTCGGTCGAGTAAGGCGGGAAAGTAAGGCAACTCGCGATCGCTTGATAGTGTTCGACAAAGGCGGCGCTCATTCGAATTGCTCATGATCAGCTCCTCCGCCGGATCATAGTATCTCGTCGCGGGATACGGTCGAAAACCTACTGGGTCAGCTCGGTGGGGCAGCCAATCCTGGCTGCAGGCACGATTGCCTGCCCCACGAAGGTTCTCATGCCCTACAATGGCTAATCATGTTGTCGCGGAGCAACCCAGCCCCAGTGCGGCGTTGACTACGATCTGAGCGTCCACCACGTTGACAACTCCATCGCCGTTCAAATCGTTCGCCGTGCTGGCCATTCCAAAGGCCTGGTTGACGATCGCCTGGACATCGGCCACGCCGACGGTGGCGTCACCGGTGATATTGCAGATGCCGATACTAATGTTCGGTTCGGGCCTCGCCCACGCCTCGTTCGACAGGGGGC
This sequence comes from uncultured Solibacteraceae bacterium, assembly GCA_964487165.1. Lineage (GTDB taxonomy): Bacteria > Acidobacteriota > Terriglobia > Bryobacterales > Bryobacteraceae > PALSA-129. The sequence goes on from CAZARO010000018.1 coordinate 9,633, forward strand.
TGGTTCCACCCCCGTTCACCGCCGCCACTTTGAAATAGTAAGTGGTCCCATTGGTTAGGCTGGTGTTGGAGTAGGCCGTGGTAGTGATACCCGTGGCGATAGCGGTGGCGCCTTCCGCCCCGGCAGCCGTACCGCGATAGACGTTATAAGATGTCGCGCTACTGCTGGCCTTCCACTGCAGCGCCGCTTCGGTGTTACCCGCGATGGCCACCAGGCTCGTGGGCGCGGTGGGAGCCGACTGGGCCGCGGTCACAGTGATGCTCGCGCCGTTGCTGTTCCAGTAGTAGTCCGTCGACCAGGCGGCATCGAACACGCCGATCATCACGGTGTACCCGCCGGTCGCCTGGGAGGTGGGCACATTCCAAGTGTACGTGTACTGCTGCGTTTGGCCGCCAGTGAAGTTCTGGCTGCTCCACACGTTGGTGGATACGGCAGTTCCACCGGCATTGAAAACCTGCACTTCGACGTTGGCGCCGGTCAGGCTCGCGGTTCCCGTATCGGTGACCGTGGCGTGGATCGACGTGCCCGTGCCGAGCGCTACGCTCGCCGGCGTGGCGGTAGCTGACGACGAGAATGTGAGCGACGAGTTCACCGTGATGCTACCCGCCGACTCGTTCGTGCTCCACGCCTGCCCGGTGGCGCTGAAGACGGCCACCTGCACCTCAAAGGTTCCCGATGCCGCGGGTGTAAGCCCCAGGATGTAGTTGCGGGCCTGGTTCGCGGAAAAGCTCTGCGCCGTGAAAGTCTGCGATGCCGCCGTGCTTCCGCCCGGGGCCACCACCGAAATCTGCACTGTCCCGTTGGTGAGTGTGTTTGCCGTATCGGTGACGGTAGCGGTGATGGTGGTAGGCATCCCTTGCGTCACCGGATTCGGAGAGGCAGTTGCCGAGGAGGTGAAAGTGGGCGGCAGAATAGGCGTGGCGGCGAGTTCGGCGGAGTTGCCGCTGGTGCCCGCCGAATTAGTTGCCGATACCACGTAGTAATATGTCGTACCGTTAGTCAGGCCGGAATTAATATAAGTGGTCGTCGTCGCCGTGCCCAGGGTGGTGTACGGCCCTCCGCTCACATTGGAACGCGCGACGGTGTAGCTGGTCGCGCCGCCGCCGGCATTCCAGGTCAGTGTCACGGTACCGCTCGCCACCGTCGCCGCGAGACCTGTGGGCGCATTCGGGGGGCTTGCAATGCTGCCGGCTGGAACCACGAACAGGGTGATGCTCTGCGAGGGAACGGTCAAGGCGATGTTGTTGTTCGTCACCGGCACATCGGCGAGGCGCGCAATCGAAGTCTGCGACGCGGAGTTAACCTGCCAGGCCTGCGCCGTCCCGGTGGTCGCAAAGTTCGCCAGGCTCACCGTCACGGGCGTGCTGCCCTGCTGCTTATTGATTACCATCACGGTCAGGGCGCCATCGGATGTGCGAGTAGCCGCAAAGGCTGAAAGATTATCCGGATTCGCGGTAGTCGCGGAGACGCTGGTGTCTCCGAAGGTCGAATTATTGCCATCGTAATTGCGGTAAATCTGGCTGGCCAGGTAAGTAACATAGTAAGTTGTGGGCGAGGTGCCGGTGTTCTCGGCCACCGTCCAGCGCGTGGCCAGGCCGAGACCTTCGCGCCCATAGATACCCAGCACGTCGGCCTGTGTGGTGGCGCCATTCAGGTTGGGTTCGTCGCCCCAGTTGTACTCCGTGCAACCGACCTCCAGGCCGGGATAATACTGGCTGACCATCGCCTGCAGCGTAGGAATCCAGTTCAGCACCCGGCCGTTGATTCCGATGTCGCCATACCAGGAAGGGTCCTGGAAGGTGGGGTCCCAGAGAATGCGGGTCTCGCGATTGCGCGTCTGCTGGCCGGTGAGGGAATCGTCACCGCTGTCGGGGACGGCGTTATAGCAATGAACCGTCAGGATATCGAGAAGCTTAGTGCCGGTACTCTTCTGGTACGCGTATAGCTGCTGCAGCAGCCACGGATAGTAATAAGTCTGGTTGTGGGTGTTGTAGTCGGAATTCGCCGCGCTCCATCCGTTCGCCTGGTCGAACCCGCTGTAGTACATCGCCCACCAACTCCACTCCTCGAAACCCACGATCTTCGCGTTGGGGTCGGCCGCCCGGATAGCGGTGGCGTAGGCGACGATATCGTTGTATATCTCCTGATAAGTGGGTGGATTGGGATGGACGTCGCGCTGCGTTTGGTACCACAGGGAGGGCTCGTTGTCTAGAATGTAATACTTCACACCGTTAGTGCTGGTGGAGGGACCGAAGGTGTTCACAAAATGCTGCACCCAGGATTTCTGGATGGAGGTGCTATTCAGTACGCCCGTGTCCAAGGGATTATTGCCGGTGATGTTCTTGCCGGTGCCGGCGCTCACGCCGTTACCGGCATCCGAATTGTACGGATCGGTGGCGGCCTGCGCACCATACTTACTCACCGAAAATCCTTCCAGCGTGCTGCGGTTCGAGCCGAGATTGGCGAGATAGCCGATCATGGGGATGGTGAACAGGGGTTCGGCTCCGTTGTTGGCGCGCGTGGTGGCGAGATACTGGTCGGCCGAACCGCTGGGAGTGCCGCTGCCATCGGAGTAAGTCTCGAAATACCAGTCGGCTGCCGCGGAGTGCGCGTCGATCTGCCAGTTGTATCTCGAGGTCGCGTTTCCACCCCAGCGGTTAAGGGGGGCATTTAGCGTCTGCATGTCGTGAGCATCGCCGTAGGCAATGCCATAGATATTGGGATTGATGGCCTGCCGGTTGGCATTGGCATCCACACTCACCGAGGTGGCGGGATTTTGTGCGAATACAGACAGCGCGCCAACGATAGCGGCGATTGGCAGAACGAACGGCTTGCCCCTCATGGGATAGAGTACTAACTTCAGTGTAAATGATCGTGTGCGCCGATAGACCAGTCAATGTAAACTTAGGTACCTAGAGTTCTGTCATCTTCAGTTCGCTAGTGCGAAGACAGGCTCGGCGCCGCTCCACCTAAACGCGTCGGCCAGATGCTACCATCGCGATTCCCGAGGCCCCACGGCGAACGACATGAAACTGAAACGCTATCAAGGCAATCCCATTCTCTCTCCTCACCCGGACCATCCCTGGGAAGACCTCGCCGTCTTCAACCCGGCCGCCTGGTACGATGCGGAGAAGCGCCAGGTCGTCCTGCTCTACCGCACGGCGGAGTCGCACCCCGAATATAAGTGCTACTTCGGACTCGCCACCAGCCCCGACGGCTACCGCTTTGAGCGCGTCAGCGACCAGCCGGCGCTGGGCCCGAGCATCGAAGGCTTCGACGGAGCCACCATTCAGGACCCGCGCATTATCAAAATGGGCGACTGGTTCTACGTCACCTACGCATGCCGCCACTATCCTTTCGGCCAGTTTTGGAATCCCGAAGTGAAGCGGCGCTACGCCGTGCCCGATTGTCCGCCGGAGTTCCCCCACTATCTGCGTACCAACGCCACGCTTACCGGCCTGGCGCTCACTCGCGATTTCAAAACCTGGATCCGCGCCGGCTGGATTACCGACCCGATGCTCGACGATCGCGATGCCATCCTCTTTCCCGAGAAGATTCACGGCAAGTACGTCATGCTGCATCGGCCGCTCGAATGGGTCGGCGAAAAGTACGGCACCGAACATGCCTGCGCCTGGATTTCCACCGCCGACGATCTGCTTGGTTTCCGCTTCCACGACAGCCGGCTGCTGATCAAGAATCGGTACGCCTGGGAGACCGCCAAGCTCGGCATCAATATTCCGCCCATCAAGACTCCGCACGGCTGGCTCACCATTTATCACGCGCTGGGCGAAGACAAATTCTATCGGCTGGGGGCGCTGCTGCTCGATTTGGACGACCCTGGCAAGGTGCTCCACCGCACACCGGACTGGCTCCTGCAGCCGGAGGAGGATTACGAAATCGAGGGTTTCTATAGAGGCGTCTGCTTCCCGTGCGGCGCTGTGACGATCGACGGCACGCTCTTCGTGTAGTACGGCGGCGCGGACAAATACTGCGCCCTGGCCACCTGCGCGCTGCAGGAGCTGCTCGACCACCTGCTGGCCTGCCCGGCGTAGGCACCGGCGTAAAGAAAGGACCGCATGCACCCCATTGACCTCACCATCATCGCCATTTACTTGGCCGCCATGGCTGCCGTGGGGTGGTGGTCGGCCAAGAAGGCCTCGAAGAGCGCGGAGTCATATTTTCTGGCCGGGAAGAGCTTACCCTGGTGGATCATCGGAGTGGCGCACGGCTCCAGCGGCGTGGATCTCACGGGCACCATGTGGTTCGTGATGATGCTGTACATCTACGGCGTGAAGGCCACCTGGCTGCTGTGGGTTTGGCCGCTGTTCAGCGTGGTTTTCCGCATGATGTACCTGGGGACCTGGGTGCGTCGCTCCAACGTTTTGACCGGAGCGGAGTGGATGCGCACGCGGTTCGGCCACAGCCGCGGCGCGGAACTGGCCTATATCAGCGTGGTGGTGTACGCGCTGGTCCACGTGGTCGGCTTTGTGAGTTATGGATTCCGCGGCATCGGCGAATTTACCAAGCCGTTTTTTCCGTGGGACGTCCCGGACGCCTATTACGGCGCCGCCATGCTGCTGATCACCGGCGTCTATTGCGTAGTGGGCGGCATGTACGGCGTGGTCCTGAATGACCTGATCCAGTTCGCGCTCAAGCTCACCGCGGCCATCGGCATCGTGATCGTCACCATGCACCTGGTCCGGCCGGAGCAGATCATGGCGGCGGTACCGGCGGGCTGGGACCATCTGTTCTTCGGCTGGAAGCTGCATCTGGATTGGAGCGGGCTCATGCCGCAGCTCAATACCCGTATCTATGGGCCGGTGGGCCAGGGGGGCGACGGTTATTCGCTCTTCATGTTCTTCACCGGGGCGCTGCTGCTCAAAGGGGTCCTGGTGAGCATGGCCGGGCCCACGCCCAACTATGCCATTCAGCACGTGCTCTCCACGCGCAGTCCGCGTGAGGCCGCGCTGGAGAATATGGTGATGGCCATGGTCTCGCTCACGCCGCGCTTCCTGCTGATTGGCGGCATCACCGTGCTGGGCATCGTGTTCTTCAGCCCGGAGCTGGCCTCCATGGGGGCCAACGTAAATTTCGAGAAGATCCTGCCGAACGTGCTGCACCATCACGTGCCCGTGGGCTTGAAGGGCGTGCTGATCGCGGCCCTGCTGGCCTCTTTTATGAGCACTTTCGTTTCGACCGTCAACTCCGGCGCGGCCTATGTGGTGAACGACATTTACAAACGCTACCTGAATCCCACGGCTCCCCAACGCCGCCAGGTGGCGCTTGGGTGGATCACGTCGGCCTCGGTGATCGTGCTGGGGATTCTGTTCGGCATGGCCACCACTTCGGTGCATGGGGTGACGGAATGGATCGTTTCCGCGCTGGTGCCGGCCTTCGTGGCGCCCAACGTTTTGAAGTGGCACTGGTGGCGATTCAAC
>CAZARO010000019.1:0-15008 GCA_964487165.1 uncultured Solibacteraceae bacterium
AGGTCAAACTGGAGAAGGTCAAAGAGCCGTTCCCCAAATTCGACGTGCCGCCGGAGCACTCCGCCGACAGCTACTTCGAGTACGTGGCGCGCCAGGGCTTCGAAAGGCGCCGGCCGCGCCTGGAAGCCATGCGCACCAAGGGCATCCTCAAGCACGATCTGGCGGAGTACGCCGAGCGCCTGGACCGCGAAATCAAGATGATCCAGAAGATGAAGTTCTCGGGCTATTTTCTGATCGTCTGGGACTTCATCCGCTACGCCAAGGCGCAAAATATTCCCGTCGGTCCGGGACGCGGATCGGCCGCCGGCAGCCTGGTGGGCTACGCCATGGCCATCACCGATATCGACCCGCTGCAGTACGGCCTGCTGTTCGAGCGCTTCCTCAATCCCGAGCGCATCAGCATGCCCGACATCGACGTGGATTTCTGCATGAATCGCCGCGGCGAGGTGATCCACTACGTCACCGAGAAATACGGCCGCGAGCAGGTGGCGCAGATCATCACCTTCAACACGCTGGGCGCGCGCGCCGCCATCAAAGACGTCGCCCGCGTGCTGGAAGTCCCCTTCGCCGACGTGGAGCGCCTCACTAAGATGATGCCCACGACACTCAATATCAAGCTCAAGGACGCCTTCGAACAGGAGCCGGGATTCAACGAGGCCGCGAAGAAAGATCCAAAGATCGACGAAGTTCTTAAAGTGGCGCTGCGCCTCGAGGGCTTGGCGCGCAACTGCTCGGTACACGCCGCGGGCGTGGTGATTTCGCCGCAACCGCTCAAGGAATTGGTCCCGCTCTATAAGACCAACCGCGACGAAATCGTGACCCAGTACGACATGGGCGGGCTCGAAAAACTCTCGCTCCTGAAGATGGACTTTCTGGGCCTCACCACGCTCACGCTGATCCAGGACGCGCTCCGCCTCATCAAGAAGCGCCACGGCGTCGACATCGTGCCCGAAGACCTGCCGCTCGACGACCCCGCAACCTACGAGATTTTCTCCAAGGGCCTCACCAGCGGCGTCTTCCAGTTCGAATCGCCGGGCATGCGCGACATCCTGCGCCGCTACCATCCGAGCCGCCTGGAGGATCTCACGGCGCTCAACGCGCTCTACCGTCCCGGACCCATCCAGGGCGGCATGGTGGACGATTTTATCGAGCGCAAGTGGGGACGCCGCGAGGTGAAGTACGACCTGCCGGAGCTCAAGGACCTGTTGGAAGAGACCTACGGCGTGATCGTGTATCAGGAACAGGTGATGCAGATCTCGAACCTGGTGGCCGGCTACTCCCTGGGCGAGGCCGACCTGCTGCGGCGCGCCATGGGGAAAAAGAAGCTCGAGGCCATGGTGAAGGAGCGCGACCACTTCGTGGAGGGCGCGGTGAAGCGCGGCTTTCCGCAGAAGAAGGTCGAGAAGATTTTCGACCTGATGGAGCAGTTCGCGGGCTACGGATTCAACAAGTCGCACTCCGCGGCCTATGCCTATCTCGCCTTCGTCACGGGTTATCTGAAGGCGCACTATCCGGTGGATTTCATGGCCGCGCTGCTCACTTCGGAAACCGGCAACACCGCCAAGGTGGTGAAGTACATCAACGAATGCCGCGAGATGGGCATCGTGATTCTGCCGGCCGACGTAAATCATAGCGACTGGAGCTTCACGCCCGACGACAAGGCGGCCGGCGGCCGCGGCATCCGCTTCGGCATGGGGGCGGTGAAAAATCTCGGCCAGGCAGCCGTGGAAGCTATCGCGAAGGCCCGCGAAGAGGTGGGGGCGTTCCGCTCTCTGCACGAGCTTTGCGAGAAGGTCGACCTGAGCGCCGTGAACCGGCGCATGATCGAGAGCCTGATCAAGGCCGGCGCCATGGATACGCTGTTGGGAACGCGCAGCCAGAAAATGGCCGCTCTCGACGGCGCCATGGAGGCCGGCCAGAGGGCCTGGCGCGATCGCGAAAGCGGGCAGGCCGGCCTGTTCGGCGAGATGATCGAGGCGCACACCGATGTGCCGCTCCCCAATGTCCCGGATTGGACCGATAAGGAAAAACTGGCGGGCGAGAAAGAGCTGCTGGGTTTCTGGGTCACCGGCCATCCGCTGGATCGCTACGAGGACAAGATCTCGGAACTGGCGACGCACGATACCTCGACTCTCGAAGGCTTGAGCAAGGGCGTGGAGGTGAAATTGTGCGGAGTGTTCACCGGCATCGCGCGCAAGCGCAACAAGGAAGGCAAGCCGTGGGCCGCGGCGGTGCTGGAAGACCGCATCGGTGCGGTGGAAGCGCTGGTCTTCGCCACCAGCTATGAGCGCCTGGCCGCGGAGGTGCTGGAAGACCAGGCGGTGCTGGTCACCGGCCTGGTGCTTCCCGAAGAGAACGGTCCGCCCAAGCTTTCCGTGCAAAATATCGTGGCGCTCGACAATGCGCGCGTAGATTTCGATTCGGTGATTGCCATTCGAGTATGGCTGGGTAGAAACGGCGGTCAGGACCGGGCGCAAGCGCTCGACGAAATCTTCCGGCGCAAGCCGGGCGATACCCAGGTGCGCCTGCGGTTGGAGGCGGTGCGCGATTTCTCCGTGCTGCTGGACGTCAACTCGAAGGTGCGGCCCGATAAGGAATTCCGCGCCGCGGTGGAAGCGATTTGCGGTACGGATTGCATCGAGCGCGTCGCGGGGTGACGCGCGCTCAATTCTCCGACGGCCTCTCCACTTTGTCGATGAATAGGATCGGTAGCGTGGCTTTCGCCGGTTCCAGCTTCAGGCCGAGTTGATCGCGCAGAGCTTGCAGAGGCGTCGGGCCGGCTGGAGGGGATGGCGCAGGCGAATCGGGAGCCGCGGACATACGAGGCTCACGCGCCCATTCGAGCGTGAAATCGAACCTCCCCGTGAGCCCCGTCTTATCGATCACCGGACGGTTCAGCCCCATGGGAACGGCACCGGAAAACGCGCCCGCCAGCACGTCCATGGTTACGTCACGGGAGCCCACTAAGACAAGCGTGGTGGCGGGCTTCTGGATCGCCATGAGCGAATGGCAATCGGCGGGGAAACCGGGGATGCCCTCGCCTTGCGACAAGCCGGGCTTATCGCAAGGAGGGCCGTCGGCATGGGGCACGAGTTTCGGCCCCGGCTGGCCGGTCTTGGCAAGCTGGAGCTCAAACACGGCAATTTCCCTGGCCTCATAATGGGCCGCCAACTGGAAGCGATCGGCAAGCAAGGACTGCACCATGAGACGCATCTGGTCTTTGCTTGGATTGCCTGTTGCGGCCCGCGCTTCAATGCTGTAGCGATCGCTGGCGGCCCATTTTGGCAAATGCGAAAACTCCCGGCTCTGCAACTCACTTGGCCAAAGCTTGTAGGCAAATTCAAGGTACGTCGAGAGCGTGGCGTCCGCCCGGAAGCGGCCATTGGTCGCGATGTAGTCATCCCAGGGAGTCAACGGCAAGTTTGAGGGTTCAACAGCTCCCTTGCTCGGCTTTACGGAAGCTACCTCGAAAGCCATCTTGCCTCCGGCCTTGGTCTGCCACTCAGGCAAATCTTGCGCCCGCATCGCCGGCAAACTGAAGATGCCAAGCGCAAGTGCTCGAACGACGGTTCGACACATTTCCGTTTTCCCTCGCTGACAGTCAAGACGGCCGAGGGTGGAATTACGTGGAGGGAATCGATGCAGCCGCGATCCTTTATTTGTAAATGACTTTCTTGATGCGTTTGATGGCATCTGTAAACTCGAGGCGGTCCATTGGCCTTTCGACCATGGTTCCGCCCTTTGGCCGGACCGCGAGCACAAATTTGGGCCACGGATGAACACAGATGAACACGGATACAAAAAAACAGCGCAGAGCAATTTCTCGTTCTTGCTTCCTTCTTATCCGTGTTCATCTGTGTCCGTCCGTGGCCAATTTCCCGTGATCCCTGAAAGCTTGCCGTGACACCCTCCGTGATACCTTAAACCATGCGTACCATTTGGGCGTCCCTGCTCCTGGCCGCGAGCTTGATGGGCCAACAGAACATCAGGACCCAGACGCTGGCCAACGGAATGAAGGTGATCGTCCAGGAAGATCACGCCATTCCCAACGTGGCCATGTATTTCTTCTACAAGGTCGGTTCCCGCAATGAACATCCCGGCGCCACGGGTCTCTCCCACTTCTTCGAACACATGATGTTCAACGGCGCCAAAAAATATGGGCCCAAAGAGTTCGACCGCAACATGGAAAAGAACGGCGGCAGCAACAACGCCTACACTACCAATGACGTCACGGTCTACACCGACTGGTTCCCCAATTCCGCCCTGGAGCTGATGTTCGACATGGAGGCCGACCGCATCGGCGATCTCTCCTTCGACCCGAAGATGATCGAATCCGAGCGCGGCGTGGTCTATTCCGAGCGGCGCTCGTCGGTCGACAACAACAACGCCGGCTTGCTCGAAGAACTGGCGGAGGCGGCGGCGTTCGAAGCCCATCCCTACCACTGGCCGGTGCTGGGGTGGCCCTCGGATATCGAGTCGTGGACCATGGAGGATCTCAAGAACCACTGGAGCATGGGCTACGCGCCCAACAACTGCGTGATGGTGATGGTGGGCGACGTAGAGTTCGATCGGGTGATGTCGCTCTCCCGGAAATTCCTGGAGCCCATCCCGCGCCGCGAGCCGCCGCCGCCGGTGCGTACCAAGGAGCCGGAGCAGATGGGCGAACGGCGCGTCACGCTCAGCAAGCCGGCACAACTACCCATCCAGATGGTGCTCTACCACATCCCCAACAGCCTCGATCCCGATTCGCCCGTGCTGGATGTGATCGATACCATTCTCTCGAGCGGGCAGAGCTCCAGGCTCTACAAGCGGCTGGTGGATTCGCAGCTCGCCATCTCGGCCGGCTCCAACTTCGACGTGGCGTTGGACCCGACACTTTTCGAATTCAACATTCATCCGCGCGCCGGAATCGACCCGGGCGTGACCGAGAAGGCGCTCTTCGAGGAACTCGCCCGGCTGCAGAGCGAGCCTGTGCCGCCGGCGGAGCTGCGCAAGGCCAAGAACCAGATGCTGGCTGGATTGTACCGGCGCCTGAAGACGATCGAGGGGCGCGCCGAAATGCTCGGCACTTACGAAGTATTTCGCGGCGATTACTCCAAAGCGTTCGCTGAGGACAAGCTGGTGGAGGCCGTCACGGCTGCCGATATTCAGCGGGTGGCGCAAAAATATTTCGGGGTCAAGAACCGCACCGTGGCTACTCTGATTCCGGAAAAGGCGGAGGTGAAACCATGAAGCGCCTGCTGCTGGCCATGGCGCTCTGCGGCTCATTGGCGGCGCAGGTGAGGCTGCCGCCGTACACCCGGGAAGTGCTGCCCAACGGCACCGTGATGTACTTCATGCAGCGCACCGGAATTCCGCTGGTGCGCTTGCTGGTAGTGGTGAAGGGCGGCACCGAATCGGACCCGCCGGACCGCGCGGGCGTGGCCTCCCTGACGGCGGAATTGCTGCGCCGCGGGACAGCGCAATTCTCGGCGGCGCAATTCTCCGAAGAGATCGACGGGCTCGGCGGGACCTTCGGGGCGAATGCGGAAGAACAGGCCACCACCATATCGGCGGAATTTCTGAGTAAGGATTTCGATCGCGGCCTGGGGCTAATGGCGGAGGCGGTGCTGCATCCCGCGTTTCCCGATGAGGAAGTCCGCAAGAGCGTGGCGCGGCGCGTGGATTCACTGAAGGCCACTAAAGACAACCCGGGATCGATCCGGTCATTCTATACCACGTTTTTCTTCGGCAGCGCCCACCCCTACGGTCGCGTGCCCGACGAAGCATCTTACGACCGTATTCGCCGCGCTGAAATCGTGGACAGCCACAAGCGCCTGTTCGTGGGCCGGAATCTGGTCGTCATCGTGGCCGGCGATTTCGATCCCGTAACCGCAAAAGTCGGCGTGACCAAAGCGTTCGGCGCGGCGCCCGCAGGCGAGCCGTTTGCGTTCCTGGCCAGCGCCGCCGTACCGCGTCCCCAAGCCCCGCGCGTATTGCTGATCGACAAGCCCGACGCCACGCAGACGTATTTCATCATTGCGCAGCCCGGAGTCCGGCGGTCGACGCCCGATCGCGTACCGCTGATCCTGGTGAATACGCTGTTCGGCGGGCGATTTACGTCCATGATCAACGACGCCCTGCGGGTATCGAGTGGCCTCACCTACGGCGCCAGCTCGAGCGTGCAGATGGGCCGGTTGGATGGCGCCATCACAATCAACACCTACACCAAAACGGACACCACCGAGAAAGCTATTGACATGGCGCTCGATGTTCTGAAGAGCCTCGGAGACAAGGGCCTGACGGCGGACCAGTTGGCTTCGGCGAAAGCCTACGTGAAGGGCGAGTATCCCGCCCGTTCGGTGCAGACCGCAGACCAGATCGCGAACCAGTTGGCGGAGATGGAGCTGTACGGCCTGGGGCGGGACGAAGTGGACCAGTATTTCGCCCGCGTGGATGCGGTCACGCTCGAGCAGGCCAATGCGGTAGCTCGAAGGTACTATCGCACGGACAACTTGACGTTCGTGCTGCTGGGCAACGCGAGCAAAATTCGCGATGTGTCGAAGAAATACGGAACGGTGACGGAGAAAGAGGCAAAACTACCGGGCTGGGCGCCGGGTAATTCCCGGTAGTCGGGACCAAAACCGATCGCTCCCCCATACGAAATTACCCCTCTGCCTCAAACGTGTATTATCCGATGCCAATCTTGAATTTCTATCCGGATTCTTTAAAGCTCAGTAAGTAAGCGGCGTATTTCGGGTTCCTCGGTTCAAAGCATGTCGTCTACCCTTTCCACAGACCCGCGGCAAACCGGCGGCATCTTCGATTCGGACGCGGCGGACTTCCGCGCCAGGGCCCGCGAGAATGCCTTCCGGGCCGGCCTGCTGGAGCAACTGGACGACGCCATCGTGGCCGTGGACGGGGACTTTCGCGTCACCTACTGGAATCGCGTCGCCGAGCGCCTTTTCGGCCAATCCATAGAGGAGGTTCTGGGCAAGGATTACGGAGAAGCGGTCCACGACATGTTCGAACTGCCGGAGCGCACGCGCCTCCGGCGGCAACTCCTGGAAAGCGGGGCGCTCAAGCTGGAACTTGCCTGCCGCAATGGCGCCGGGGAAGCGCTCGTCGTGGAGCTTTCCGCCACGCTGCTGCACGATGAGGCCGGCCACCCGGCGGGAGCCGTCGGCATTCATCGCGATGTCACCGCGCGGCGGCGCGCTGAGGAGGCTCTGGCGGCCAGCGAAGGCCGCTTCAGCCTGGCGCAGGCGGCCCTCGGAATCGGCACCTGGGAAGTCGACCTGAAATCGGGACGAGTCACCAGCTCGCTGGAAAACCGGCGCCTCTACGGAATCGACCAAGATCGCCCGGAGTTCGCCACTCTGCCCGCGTGGCACGCCCGCACCCATCCGCTGGACCGCGATCGCGCGGCGCGCGAATTTCAGACCCGCTGCCTGCGGGAAGCCTGCAACCGCGAGTTTCGCGTGGTCTGGCCCGACGGCAGCGTGCATTGGATCTTCACCCGGTCTAACGTGCTGTTCGATGCGGACCACCAGCCCACCCGCGTGCTGGGGATGAGTATCGACATCACCGAACAGAAGCAGAACGAAGAGCAGTTGCGGATCCTCTCCAGTGCTGTGGAACAGAGTCCGGTGAGCATCGTCCTTACCGACCCGAAGGGCGATATTCAATATGCCAATCCCAAAGCCGTCGAGGTCACGGGCTACACGCTGGAAGAGTTGGTAGGACGGAATCCGCGCATCCTGAAGTCCGGGGAGACTCCGCCTGAGACCTACCGCGAGCTTTGGGAGACCGTCGCCAACGGGGTCTGGCGGGGAGTGTTCCATAACCGCAGGAAGAATGGCGAGTTATTCTGGGAATCGGCTGCGATCGGCCCGGTGCGCGACGAGTGCGGTGGAGTCACCCATTATCTGGCCGTGAAGGAGGACATCACCCAGCGGCGGGCCATGGAAGCGGCCCTGAAGTTGTCCGAGGAAAGGTTCCGGCTGGCGGCGCAAAGCAGCGGCGACCTGGTGTACGAATGGGACTTGCGGTCTGACCGCGTGCAAATCTTCGCGGGCGAGAACACCTCCATTACCACCGACGCCGACGGACGCCCCCTGAGTGGCAGCGATTTTCTGGCGCGCATACACCCGGACGACCGCGAGCGTGTGCAAGCCGCCATGCAGCGCAACTGGGAGTCCGGAGAGCCTTACCAGGAAGAGTACCGGCTGGTGCTTCCCGAGGGCGGCGTGCAGTATTGGTCGGACAGCGGATCGGCGTTGCGCGACGCGGCTGGCAAGCCGCAACGGTGGGTGGGTGTGGCCAAAGATGTCACTCTGGCCAAGGCGGCGGAACGCACCAACGCCGAACTGGCCGCCATTGTGGCGTCCGCGGAGACCGCCATCATCACCCGCGATCTGGAGGGCCATGTGCTCACCTGGAACGCCGGCGCGGAGCGAATCTACGGGTATTCGGCCGCCGAGATGGTCGGCAACACGTTCATCACTACCGTTCCCGCGGACCGGGTCGCCGAGATCGGGGACATCAACGCCAGGATCAAAGCGGGAGAACGCGTGGCTCACCTGGAGACCGTCCGGCTGACCAAAGGCGGCGCCCGCGTGGAAGTGCTGATGTCCATCACGCCCATTCGCGACCGCTCCGGCGCGGTAATCGGCGGCGCGCACGTGGTGTGGGACATTTCCGAAATTCGCCGATTGCAGCGCCAGTTGGCGCAAGCCCAAAAGCTGGAATCAGTGGGGCAACTGGCGGCCGGAATCGCGCATGAGATCAACACCCCGATTCAGTACATCGGGGACAATGCCCTGTTTCTGGCGGATGCATTTCGCTCTCTCTCGCGCTTCCTGTCGCCGCACGCCGAAATCGTGGATGGCCTGCGCCACGGTCCCAACCCGAAACTGGCCGACTCGCTCGACCGAATTCAAACCGAGGCCGACGTCGATTACCTGTGCCGCGAAGTCCCCAAAGCCATCGGCCAGCTCTCCGAAGGAGTGCAGCAGGTGGCGCGCATCGTTCGCGCCATGAAGGAGTTTTCGCACCCCAGCTCCTCCGACATGGTGATGCTCGACGTCAACCGCGCCATCGAAAGCACCATCCTGGTCTGCAAGAACGAATGGAAATATGTGGCCGAGATGACCACCGATCTCGACCCCGGCCTTCCGCCCGTGCCGTGCCTGGCCGGGGAGTTCAATCTGGTGGTGCTGAATTTGATTATGAACGCGGCTCATGCCATTGCGGACGTGGTCGAAGGCAGCGGGCAAAAGGGCGCCATTCGCGTGGGTACCCGCCATCAGGGCCCGTGGGCCGAGATTCGCGTCAGCGATACCGGCGCGGGCATACCTGAGGCCATACAGTCGAAGATATTCGACCCGTTCTTTACCACCAGGGAGGTTGGCAAAGGGACGGGACAGGGGCTTTCCATCGCCCACGCCGTGATTGTGAAGAAGCATGGCGGCACGCTCTCTTTTGAAACTGCGAGCGGAGCCGGCACCACGTTTCTGGTGCAACTGCCATTAACCCAACCCGAGGGAATATGAAACGAGTCCTTTTCGTCGATGACGAGCCGCGCGTGCTGGACGGCCTGAAACGGATGCTCCACCCGCTCCGCCAGGAATGGGTCATGGAGTTTGCCCATGGCGGGCGGGAAGCGCTGCGGCGCCTTTCGGAGGCGGAGTACGACGTGCTGGTGACCGATTTGCGGATGCCCGATATCGATGGCGCCATGCTGCTCTCCGAAGTGATCACGCGGTCTCCGCAGACGGTCCGCATCGTGCTGTCCGGGGAATCCGACATGGGCGCGTCGCTGCGATCTTTTTCTCTGGCCCACCAATACCTGGTGAAGCCGTGCGATGCGCACACCATCCAGGCGACGGTGGAAAAGGCGCTGACCCTGCGCAGCATTCTGGATGCCCCGGCGCTGATTCGGCTCATCGGACGCGTCAAGTGCCTGCCCAGCCCTCCGCCGGTTTACTACCAGCTCATGGACGCCGTGCGCTCCGAGGGCGTCTCCGCGGCGGAGTTGGGGTCCATCATCGCGCAGGATCTGGGTATGACCACCAAGGTCCTGCAGTTGGTAAACTCGCCTCTCTTCGCGCCCGGCCGCGCCATCGCCAGTCCGGAACAGGCGGTAATTTACCTCGGCATCGATACTGTGCGGGCGCTGGCCATCAGCGAATCGGTCTTCGCGCTATTCGGAGCCCGCAACAATCCCGGCTTCTCCGCCGAAGAATTGCGGGAGCACAGTTTCCAGGTAGCCACCCTGGCCCGGAAGGTGGCGCGGGAGCGGCGGCTGGCCCCGCAGTTCCAGGCGGATATCTTTCTGGGCGGGCTCATGCACGATATCGGGAAGCTGCTTCTGGGCAGCAGTTTCCCCAGCGAATACCGGCAGGTAGTGAAATGTTTCGGCGACTCGCAGGCTATTCGGGACACCGAGCAGGAGCTTTTCGGCGCCACTCATGCCGAGGTGGGCGCCTACCTTCTCTGGTTATGGGGCGTGCCCGCGAGCATCGCCGGGATCGTGGCGCAGCACCATTTTGTGGATCCCGATGCCATCGGCGCCACCGAGCCGGCGGCGATTGTGCAGCTGGCCGACCGCATCGTGCGCGGCGGCGAAGAGGCTCCCGACAGGCAGTATCTGGCTAAAATCGGCCTGCCGCCCAGCCTGCTGCTCTTCCCCGGCCAGGCCGGACTATATATCGTCAGGTGAATTATATGACCAGGCGAATTCTATGTGTCGACGACGAACCCAACGTCTTGCAGGCGTTCGAGCGCCAGTTCCATCGCCGGTTCGAATTGCGAACCGCGCAAGGCCCTGAAAAAGCGCTCGACGAGCTGGCCGTCGGCGGCCCTTTTGCAGTCGTGGTATCCGATCTCCGCATGCCCGGCATGGACGGCATCGAATTCCTCCGGCGGGTGCGCGAACAGTGGCCCGATACCGTGCGCATTATGTTGACCGGGCAGGCCGACCTCAACGCGGCCATCGGCGCCGTCAACCAGGGCAGCGTGTTCCAATTCCTCACCAAGCCGTGTCCCGCCGAGATGCTGGGGCGCGCCATCGACGCCGCTCTGGAGCAGCACCGCCTGGTGCAGGCCGAGCGGGAGTTGCTGGAGCAAACGCTGCGCGGCAGCATCGGGGTGATGAGCGAGATCCTCAGCCTGGCGAATCCGCTGGCGTTTAGCCGCTCGGAACGCATCCGCAACTATGTATTGCACATCGCCAAGCAATTGAATCTTGAGGGGCAATGGCAGTACGAACTGGCCGCCATGCTCTCCCAGATCGGCTGCGTCGCGGTACCGCCGGAGATCCTGCAGAAATATTACAACGTGCTACCCCTCGACGCGCGCGAACAGGAGATCCTGGCGTCCCAGGGCCGCGTGGGACAGAAGCTGCTGGCGCAGATTCCGCGTCTCGAAGAAGTGGGCGACATGGTAGCTAATCAGTCAAGCAGCACGGCGCAGACGGCATCGCTGCCGCCATCGGTGGCCACCGGGTCGCGCCTGCTGCGGGTCGCCCTGGCCTTCGATGAACTGATCATGCGCGGGGCAGACGCGGTAGCCGCGTTGGAACAGATGCGCGCGCGCGGCACTTACCCCATCGACTTCCTGGAAGCGCTGGAGCAGGTACACGTGGAACGCGGGAAAGACGAGGTCCGGCTCCTCCCGCTAAGTGCCCTGAAGGCCGGGATGGTCACCAACTGCGACGTGGTCTCGAAGAGTGGGCCGCTGATCATGGGAACGGGCCAGGTGATCACCGAGTCCGCCATAGCGCGTCTGAAGACGTTCGCATTGACGGTTGGGATTGTGGAGCCCATCAGCGTGCGGCTGACCAGCACCGAAGGCGTTCCGGTGGCAGTGGCGTCCGTGCGCTAGTGCGGCTTCGACTTGTCCTTCCCCCACTTCAAGATTTGTTCCCGCAGTTCTTTCTCCCGTTGCATCCAGCGCAAATACCGCGCCTCCGGCCCGCGCTGCTTCACCTGCGCAAGCTCCCGCATAACGCGCTTTTCCGCCGCGCCGCCGCGCTGCAGTCTCTGCGCCAGCGTCCGAATTCGGAATCCGTCCCAGTCGCCCGTTTCCGTGCCAGGCATCTCGTCGAGCAGGTACCCATCGGCCAGTTCTTCCAGGGTCCGCTTAGAGCTGCGATAGCCTGGCTTTCGGCGCATACGAGTCTCCTCGCGCTTGACCAGGCGCGCCACCTCCGGCGAAGTCGGACGGAAGCCCAACTTACGGTAGAACCAAAAGGCGCCGGAAGCCACCGCCTCCGAATTCTCATGCCCGATCTGATAGGGATCCACCGAGAAGCACGTCACGCCCAACACCTGGTGGAACAACCGCAGCAGGCGCGCATACAGCCAGGCCGATTCGCCTTCGCGAAAGGTGTAATAGAGATTGAATCCCACTTCGGCCCGCTCGCATATCGACAGCAGTTCCACGTATCCGGCGGGGACTCCATTCTTGAAGAACATGCCGGCGTGGTAGGCCCGTAGCTGCAGGCGCCACGCGGGCGGTACGCCGAAGAAGTAAATGTCCACCCCGCGGCCGGCAGCGGCGTGATAGACCGCCGCTTCATCCGGGTGGCTGAAGCCGTACAACTCGCGGTAGCGCATGGCGGAGGTCGCCACGATCGCGTCCAGAACACGGCGCGCCTGCGGCCTCGTCAGGCGCTTTATGGGAAGCGGAGGGCCCGCCATCTCGCGTTCCAGAGAGACATCCGCGCGGCGCAGCAGAGGCTCGCGATGGCAAAACAGATTGCGCACGGGCAATCGCAGGCGCGAACGCGAATAGCGCGAGGAAGCCATCCGCCAGGTGAGCGGTACCTGCATGGAATCGTACCGTTCGGCGCTGGTGACGCGCTGCAGCAGCCATTGAAGATCGCTCTGGCCGTGCGGACGATCTGCCGCTATCCATTGCGCGAACGGTACGTGCGCTTCCACTGGCCAATCCTCGTTCAACAGGGGCAAAAACTTAGTCAGCACGGGACCCAACCGGTCCTGCTCGTCATAGCGGTCCCATCCGATGTCGATATGGCGTGGCTCGAGAGCCGCCAGACGTTGCGCCACTTCGTAGCTGAACACCGCGGTGAGGGATGTACCGGCGATACCGGACGCCTCGGCCTCTTCGAAGGGATCGAGATCGGCATCCGCCGGCACGCGATCGGCAAAGGCGAACAGGATCTCGTCCGCCAGGCGCGCTACGCGCTCGGTCATAGGGTACGCTCGCAGAAACAGCAGCGTCTCGTGCAGGCGGATGAGATCATCTGGCGCGGTAAACTTCTCGCTGGCCAGGGTGCTCAGCAGACTTTCGAGCTCGCCGGCTCCGGCCGAATCGAAGCGCCGCTTCCAGTCTTCGAGGCGCTCAATGAGTTCGCGGGACATTGTTCAAGAGCTTACCGCACGGCGGAATATGAGGGTAAGCTAAAATTAAGGCACGCGGGAAGGAAATAGATGACTACTGAAGAACGCCTCGATCGCATCGAGCACCTTACTGCGGGCATCGCTGAGGAGCGCCGCAGAGACCGCGAAGAATCCAAGGCCCTGTGGCGCGACACCCAGCGCCAGCTTGACGAAGCTGCCCGTACAACTGTAAGCCTGGCTACCACCGTGGCTGAACTCGGCATCCGCATACGCGATCTCGCCGAGGAATCCCGCGCTGCGGACCGCCGCCTCAGCGACCGCATTGACGCCCTTGGTGACCGCATTGGGTCTCTGGTTTCCGCCCTCGGCGAACATCTCCGCCAAGGCCATCCATAGCCGTAATTTTAGTGGGATTTTGCGAACAAAAATGGAGCGGGAGACGGGATTCGAACCCGCGACATCGACCTTGGCAAGGTCGCACTCTACCAGCTGAGTTACTCCCGCCCTGGGGGGAAGCTCCCATTCTCGCCCACAAACAATAGCACTGTCAAACGTTGTTGAGATGTCATTGATTTGAAACGCGTTATAAACTTGTAGGAAAGCGATTCCGCTGTGCTATGCTACTTTTCGGTCGCTCAACGGGGACTCTCAGAACGACCGTTCGCGGGTCAGATAATTCCCGCAGACAATTCTACTCTGCTTCAGCGCAGCGATCACCCCCATAGTGCTGTTGAAAACGCTGTGGAAATCATACGCTTGGGGTGTCTAAAAACTAATGAATCATTGGGATCAAATCCGAGATTATCTACGAACAAAGATCAGTGGGGAAAGTTACGACAATTGGTTGAGCGGCACCTCCTTCGCCGACGTTTCCGGCGACACACTGTTCGTAGCAGTCCCAGACCGGGGGACTCGCGCCTGGCTGGAGCGCGAGTTTGCGGCCCTGGTGAAAGCCGCCATCGAAGAGTTGGGGCTGCCGATTAATCAGGTAGCTTACGAGCCGGTTCCGGTACGGAACACTCAAGAGCAGGCTATCGTGACCGTGGAGAATTCCGATCCCGATAGCGGTGTGGGCAGTCTGAACCCGAAATTCACTTTCGATTCCTTCGTTGTGGGAGCTTGCAATCAGTTTGCGCACGCCGCCGCCCGGTCCGTTGCCACGAATCCGTCCCGTAGTTATAACCCCTTATTTCTGTACGGCGGAGTGGGAATGGGCAAGACCCACCTGATGCACGCCATCGGCCGCGAACTGATGGACAAGCATGCCTCCATGCGCATCATCTACACTTCCAGCGAGCGCTTCATGAACGAAATGATCGCCTGCATCCGCACCGATCGCATGCAGCATTTCCACCACCGCTACCGCGAGGCTGATGTTCTGCTCATCGACGACATTCACGTGCTGGGTACCAAAGAACGCACCCAGGAAGAATTCTTCCACACTTTTAACGAGCTGCACGATCATCAAAAGCAGATCGTGATTTCGAGCGACTCCCCGCCGAAGGAAATTCCCGGCTTGGTGGAGCGCCTGCGGTCGCGTTTCGAGTGGGGATTACTGGCCGACATTCAGCCTCCCGATCTCGAAACCAAGATGGCGATTCTGGACAAGAAATCCGAGGCAGAGGGAATTCAGTTGCCGGACGATGTGCGGTCGTTCATGGC
>CAZARO010000020.1:0-14485 GCA_964487165.1 uncultured Solibacteraceae bacterium
GTCGACATGCAAGATCCCTGGGTAAACGATTACTACGATAAGCATCCGCAAGTAAGAAGGCCGCCGAAACACGGAATCGCCAGCCGCTTACACCGGATCCTTGAACCATGGAGCATGCCGGCCGCCGACGGCCTGGTCGCCGTCTCGGGCGCGTACATAGACCGGTTGGCCGAGAAGTATCCGGCTCTCAAGGGCAAACCCAGCATGGTGCTTCCTTTCGGCGCGGCGCAAGCAGATTTCGACGCAGTACGGCGCGACAGGCAACCGAATCGCTTCTTCGATCCGGGCGACGGCAAGACGCACGTCGTCTATGTGGGCCGCGGCGGGGAAGATATGTGGACGGCGCTTCGTCTGGTCTTCGCGGCGCTGAAGATCGGGCTGACTGAATCGCCGGATTTTTTCCAGAAGCTTCACTTGCATTTCATCGGAACCGACTACGCGCCCGCCGGCCGCACGCGAAAAACCATCGAGCCGCTGGCGGAATCGCTTGGAGTCGGCGGGCACGTTCGCGAGCACCCCCAGCGCGTCCCATATTTCGAAACTCTACAGCTGTTGCGCGACGCCCACATGCTGCTGCTGCCGGGATCGGACGATCCGCAGTACACACCCTCGAAGCTCTATCCTTATATACTGGCCGGCCGCACGCTGCTGGCGGTGCTCCACGAGAACAGCGGCGCCTGCGATATGCTGCGGTCGACAAACGCCGGGAAGGTCGCTGCTTTCGGGAACGTATCGGATATGGCCGCGGCGCAGCAGCGTTACCGAATGTGGCTCGAGCTTTTGAGCCAGCCGGACGCCACGCCTCAGACCGATTGGCAAGCGTTCGCAAAGTTTACCGCCAGAGAGATGACCCGGCGCCAATGCGAGTTCTTCGACCGCGTCGTGGCCCTCAAAAACAAATGACGAATCGCAACCAATCCAGCAAAGGCCAGCCCAGTAAAGTCTTAGTGGTGTTCAACACCATCTGCCTTTACGGCATGGAACGCAGCGTCCTCGAGACGTTCGCGGTATTGCAGCCGGAAGTGCAGCCTACCTTTCTGATCAATCGGGCGAATGCGCGGTACCGAACGCCACTGTTGCGCGAAATCGAGCGGTCGTCGTTAGCCTTCCGTTTCTTTAGCGACACTTTCGATTGGCCGCGTTTCGGCATGCCCCGGTCTTTTCGAGACGCCTTCGGACAACTGAGCGCACTCATTAAAGGAAACCTGGATGTACTGCGCGCCGCCAGGGATGCGGACGCCCTCTATCTGCCGATTGTAACTTCGGCGTACTTATCCGCGCTGGCCGCGTTGTGGTTCCGCTTGCGCGGGCGGAAAGTCATTTACTTCTTTCACGACTTACCGTCACGGTACTCGGCCAAGCTGCGTCCCGCGGTCGCGTTGTCCACCGATCTGGTGCACTATGCGCAGCGCAGCTTCGAGTTGGCGGCGGCGGTGAACCCTTTCGTCCTCAAACGATCCAACTCGGTCATCCCGCCGGCGATTCTGATGCGCCAGTCCGGCGAGATCCAGAGCCCCAGTAACGCCGAACGAAAGAACATCGTCTTCGTAGGGCAGATTGCACCACACAAGGGCGTGGACCTTTTGATGGAAGCTTTCTCCGCGCTGGCCGGTACGTATCCTGAGATTCACTTACAAATCGCCGGCGGGATATATCCGGAGAATCAGGCGTGGTTCGACGCGAGCCTGCGCATTTCGCCGCACCGCGCCCGCATTCACCAACTGGGGTATCGCGACGATGTCCATGAGATCCTGAAGGGCGCGTACCTCCTCGCGGTTCCCACCCGTCCCTCGCGGTTCCACGAGTCGTTCGGACGGGTGGCGGCCGAAGCCATGGCGGTGGGCGTGCCCAGCGTGTGCTTCAGGAGCGGCGCCCTCGAAGAGGTGGTGGTCCATCGGGAGACTGGCCTGGTTTGCGATGTGGAGAGCGCGGAATGTCTGGCCGCGAACCTCGAAGACTTGATTAGTCAGCCCGATTTGCGCGACTTATACGGCCGCAACGCGCGGCGCCGCTATGATCGGCACTACTCGGAAGAGATCGTGCGGCGCGATTGGTTGCACTTATTGGGCGCTTCTGCCTGACAATGTGGGCTTACGTCATCACCCATCCGATCCAGTATTACACCCCGGTTCTGCAGCACATAGCGCAGACGGCTCCGGACCGGGTCCAGGTACTCTACTGCTCCGGCGAACTGGAATCGTCGCACTCGAAGGCCGGCTTCGGCGTCAAATATCAGTGGGACGTCCCGCTACTCGAAGGATATCGGTACCGCATCTTGGAGAATCGCGCGGCGCATCCTTCCACCACGTCTTTCCGCGGGCTCGATAATCCGCAACTCGGGCGCATCATTGCGAGCGGAGCTTATAGCGCAGTGGTGGTGAACGGCTGGCACTTCCAAAGCGCGTGGCGGGCCATTTTTGCCTGTTGGGCCCATCGCATTCCGGTGCTGATCCGCGGCGATTCCCATCTGCGAGGCCCTTGGGCGCTCAGAAAATCCATAAAATGGCCTCTGTATCGTACCTTCATTCCGCGACTGGATGGATGCCTCGCGGCGGGCTCCTGGTCGCGCGAGTATTTTGAGAAATATGGTGCTAAATCGCACCATATTTTCACAGTGCCACATTGTGTAGATAACCGCAATTTCGCGCGGCAGATGGACGTTCTGCGCCCGCGACGTCAGCAGCTTCGCCGCCAATGGGGCGTACCCGCCGACGCAACCCTGTTCCTGTTTGCCGGCAAGTTCATCCCCGTCAAGCGGCCCCTGGATTTCGTGCACGCTGTGGGCAAATGCGCCGCCGAAAGGCCGTCGACGATGGGCCTCATGGTGGGCGACGGACCACTGCGCCAACAGTGCGAGGAAGAGGCCCGAAACACGGGTGCGGCCGTCCGGTTCACCGGATTCTTGAACCAGAGCCAAATCGCGGAAGCTTACGCCGTAGCGGACGCCGTCGTAGTCCCATCGGAACTGGAAACGTGGGGCCTGGTGGTCAATGAAGCGATGGCATCGGGCCTTCCTTGTATAGTAAGTGACCGCGTTGGTTGCGGTCCCGACTTAGTCGATAGCGGTAACACCGGAGACATCTTTCCGGCCGGAGACGTCGGCGCCCTCGCGGCGCGCATGGCGCAGTACGCGGGTTCCAGCGGATTGGTCTGTATGGGCCGAAATGCCATTGAGAAGATCGAGTCTTACTCGGTACCGGCAGCCGCAACTGCGTTATTAAATGCTGTAGAGTCGGTCGAGAAGCTTCATTCATCGGACTAATCCCGTGACCGGCCCGAGTTATCAGTCAATTCGGATTGTCCTCACGCCCGGAGTTCCCCGGACGGCCCCTCGGCTACACCGCTATGATGCAGGCACGTGGGCTATTCCGCTTCTGGCAGCGGTCGCCGGAACAGCATTGTTGCTGCTCCAGTCGCGCCGTGAATACACGCAACTCCAGGCAGCGATGGCCTTCGCGCTGGTGGCGATTCCCTGCTACGCCTATGCGCATTGGCGACGTACTCGACGCTCTCAGATTCCGCTCTTCGCCGTCCTCGCCGCCGCGCACACAGTGTTCTATGGGTTCGGTGTTTTTTGGACTGACCTTCTCGACGAATCGACCGATAGCACCGCCACGGCTGTCCTCGGAATGGCCCTGTTGGGAGTGTGCGGGCTCTTCATTGGGATGCGGGCCGGCGTCTCCCCGGCGTTAGTGCGGCGGGTCAGCCTACCGGACGTTCCGGCCGACCCGCACAACTGGTGGTTGATCCGCACCATCGCAGCTTTTCAGGTGTTCGTGCCCTTCCTACCCGTAGGGTCCGGCGGTGATTTTCGCCAGGTCATCGCCATTGTGCTTAGCTTTATTCCCCTGGTCGCCTTCTTGATTCTTTGGGACGCTGCCTTGCGAGGGAACGCCGCCGCCATCGACAAGTTGCTGATAGTCATCTTTCTGGCGGCGAGTATCGTTGGAGGGCTGGCGTCGGGATGGCTCGGCTCTTGTGTGGGCACATTTGTCTTGGCGAGCATCGCATTCGTGCGGGTTCGCCGCCGGCTCCCGTTGATTCCGCTGGCGGGAATCGTGCTGGCGATGCTCTTCCTGCAGGGCGGTAAGTCGGCTTTCCGCGAACGCTACTGGTATGGTAGTGACGATGCGGGAGCCTTGGAAAAGTCGGAATTCTGGATAGAACAGTCCGTGCAGCGGCTGACGGCGTTCACAGGGCAACCCGGAGGCGAAGCTTTTCGGGACTCCTTCGGAGCACCCCTGCTGACCAGGTCGTCGCTGGTCACGGAGGCCGCGACGGTTTACGAACATACTCCCTCGGCCGTTCCCTATCAATACGGCGCCACTTACAAATATCTTCTGATCACGTTGATACCGCGATTCCTGTGGCCCTGTAAGCCGTCAGTCAACGATTCCAACCGGTTTTATCAGTTGTCTTACGGTGTTACCCAGCAGGAAGACCTGGACCACGTCGCCATTGGCGCCGGGCTTATTCCGGAGGCGTATATGAACTTCGGCTGGGTGGGAATTCCGCTGGTGACGTGTGTGGCGGGATTGATTCTCGGGGTCTTCGAACGAATCTTCCTGGGGCAACGGGCCGGAGTGTTTGCGACCGCGGTCGGTCTGGCCTATGTTCTGCAATTGCTCGCCCTTAATGGACAGGCCGCGGCCTATTTTGGCGGCATGATACAGATAATCGGGCTGACCATCGCGATCTTTCTGCCGGGTTTGCGGTTCAAAGCACGTAACTCTTCGACGCGGCTGCACTGGCGCGTGCGCCCGCATTCGGAGGTCCTCGCCTAATGAAAGTACTTCACGTAATCCCGTCACTGTCCGGCCTGCGCGGTGGCCCGACCTTCGTAGTCAGGAGCCTGGCGTCGCAGTTAGCCCGCGCCGGCGTGCAGGTACATGTGGCAACCACGGATGACGACGACCGGGGCAGAAAGAACGTGCCGCTGGGAACACCGGTATCGGACGGCGGCGCCACTTACTGGTACTTTGGCAGGACAACGCGCACTTACTCATCCTCGATCGGCCTGACTTCGTGGCTGCTGCGCCACACGGCCGAATTTGACCTCGTACACATCCACAGCCTCTTCAGCTTTCCGGCCACCGCGGCAGCCGCCATTGCACGTCGCAGGTCGATTCCGTACGTCGTGCGGCCGCTCGGGGTTCTCAATCGCTGGGGACTTCGAAGCGGGCGGGCATGGGCCAAGCGGCTGTCCATACGGCTGATCGAAAGCGCGGTAGTCCGCGGCGCCGCCGCCGTGCAGTTCAGCAGCGAGACGGAGCGCCGGGAAACAGAAGAGGTATGCCCGCTTGCTAGGGGCGTCGTGATTCCCAATCCGGTCGATCTCGCCCCCCCTGCCCGGCGCGGGCTTTTCCGGGCGGGCTATCCTTCCATCGATAGCCGGCCGATGGTTCTCTTTCTGGCACGGCTAAGTCCAGTAAAGGGAGTCGATCTCCTCCTGGACGCATTCGAGATTCTCCGCAGGACGATCCCGCAGGCGGTGTTGGTGGTGGCGGGTTCCGGCGACGATAGCTATGTTCGCGATCTTCGCGCCCGCGCCGACGAACTGGGCATTTCCGGTGACGTAGTCTGGACCGGATTTCTCGACCGGAGCGCCAAGGCCCGCGCCCTGGCGGACGCTGACGTGTTTGTCGTACCGTCGCGGTCGGAAAGCTTCGGGCTCGCGGCTGTGGAAGCACTCTCCGCGGGCGTGCCGACGGTGATCACCGAAGGTGTCGGGATCGCGAACGAGGTGGCGAGTAGCGGCGCCGGCCTCGTGGTACCGCCGACGGCCGCGGCGATCGCGAACGCTATCGGGCGCATTTTGAGTGATGCTGAACTGGCTTCCGGCCTTTCCGTCCGCGCCATCTCCTTGGTCCGATCCCGATATGAGCCCGACGCCGTCGCCGCCCAGGTAATGAAGCTATATGCCGAGATCGGGGGCAGATCATGAAGATCCTGGTATATCAGATTGGGCAACTCGGAGACACGATCGTCTCCGTGCCTGCTCTTCGCGCCGTGCGCCAGCATTTCGGAAAATCAGCGCTGATATTCCTGATGCATGACGCAATCCAGCAGTTAGTCACCGCGGAGATGGTGCTCGAATGTTCCGGGTTAGTCGATGCGTTCATCCCCTACTCACCGGAGAAGAGATTCGGAAAGAAACTGCGGACCGTAGCCAAGCTCTGGCGCCGCCTGAGGCGGGAGCGATTCGACGCGGTGGTGAGCATCTTGCCGAGTGACCGGCCGCGTTGGGCGCTGCTGCGCGACCGCATTTTCTATCGCGCCTGCGACATCTCCCGGCTGATCGGCTTCCGCCCGTACTCCGAAGCGGAGATTCGTCCGCGAAGTGCGTCCGGGCGCCCGGCCCAAACGCCGAATGAGGCGATCCTTCGCTTGCGGCGCCTGTTTGCCGAAGGTATCGGCGCCGCCAGCGAAGGCCAGTTCGCCCAGCCGCTGCTCTGCGTCAGCCGGGACCGCCAGCGCGCGGTCGATGGCTGGCTCGCGCACCGGAGGATCTACCCGGAACGGCCGCTGGTGGCCCTCTGTCCGGGGTGCAAGAAGCCGGCCAATGTCTGGGAGCCGGGGCGCTTTCTCGAAATCGCCCGCCGCCTGCTTTGTTGCGACCTATTCGAACTCGTGATACTCGGCGGACCCGCGGAACGGGGCTTGGCCGATTACCTCATGGCTGAGTTGAAGGGTCACGCGATTCATGCCGCCGGGTGTTTCTCCGTTGCCGAATCGGCCGCTCTGCTTTCCCGCTGCAGTCTGTTGATCGGCCTCGACACCGGTACAACGCACCTCGCCGCCGCCGTCGGTGTCCCGTGCGTCGTGCTGCAGAGCGCCAACAGCTTTCCCGGCCACTGGAACCCTCTCGGCGATAACCACTCCATAGTCCGCGCTTCTGTGCCGTGCGAGGGGTGTCTGCGACAGGAGTGCCCATTGGACGAGCATCCCTGCATGCAGAACATCACCGTCGACCTCGCCTGGGAGGCAATCGACGCGGCAATCGCCACGTTAGTCACCGTGATGAACTAACCATGAACATAACTCCAGTAATACTCACTTATAACGAAGAGCCCAATATAGGGTCGACGCTCGCGTCGCTTGCCTGGGCACCCAGAGTAGTTGTCGTCGATTCCGGATCGTCGGATCGTACCCCCGAGATCGCGCGGTCGTTCGCCAATGTCGCATGGCATGTAAGGGAATTCGACTCGCATGCGGCCCAATGGTCCTACGCGATTCACGGGACTTCGATCGACACCCGTCACGTCCTGGCGCTCGACGCGGATATGCGGCCGGGGCCGGGCTTTGCGGACGAACTGGCGCGATGTACCGGGCAGACCTGCCAGGCGGCCCTCGTACCGTTCGAGTATCGAGTGCATGGCCGGCCGCTGTTCGGCTCCATCTATCCGCCACAGGTCCGCGTCTTCACAAAGGAAGACATTCGCATCGAACAGCGCGGCCATACGCAGGTTTTCTGCTCGACTGCGCCTTTGTACCGCTTCCGCTGCAAGCTGATTCACGAAGATCACAAGCCCTTCAGCCGGTGGCTCGCGAGCCAATTGCAATACGCGTCTCTAGAAGCGGAGCGCATTCGGAACGCCCCGACTAACAGTTTTCGCGATCGCTTGCGCCGGTGCGGAATCAGCCCGGCAATTTGGGGCGGGTACGCTTACCTGCGTGCCGGCGGCCCCTTTAAAGGACGCGCCTCGCGCGCCTATGCGGAGGAGCGGATGGTCTTCGAAGCTCTACTTGCCCGGCTGCTCGCCGGTTCCGAATCGGCTAGGTTACCGCTATGAACATACTCGGTCTCAACGCCTTTCATGGTGACGCCTCAGCGGCGCTGTTCGCGAACGGTCAACTCGCCAGCGCCGTGGAAGAGGAGCGATTCAACCGCCGCAAGCACTGGGCCGGCTTTCCCGTGCAAGCCGCCCGATACTGCCTCCAAGGAATCGCCCCCGCATCGCTCGAGCACGTGGCCATTTCGCGCGATCCGCGAGCCCACCTTTTGCAGAAACTCGCTCGCGCCGCGGCGCGTCCAGGCGACTGGCGCCGCCTGGCTTCGCGCGCCCGGAACACCGTCAAAGTCGCGGGGCTTGCGGCCGACCTGAATTCCGCCGGCATCGCCCGCTCCGGCCACGTTCGCATCCATCGCGTGGAGCACCACCGCGCCCATCTCGCCAGCGCCTTTTTCGCCTCGCCGTTCGACGAAGCGGCCATCGTTTCCATCGATGGATTCGGCGATTACTCGAGCCTCATGTGGGGCGTCGGCCGCGGCAACCGCTTAGAGGTCCGCGGCGGAGTCAGTTTCCCGCATTCCCTCGGCCTGTTCTACACGGCCTTTACGCAATTCCTCGGATTTCCGAAATTCGGCGACGAATATAAGATGATGGGGCTCTCCGCGTACGGGGAGCCGCGATTCATTTCGGAAGTGCGCGACGTGGTCGGCACTTTCGACGGTCAGGTCCGCCTGAATCTCGACTATTTCATCCACCACACAACGGGCGTCGAGATGTCCTGGGACGATTGCGAACCCACCGTCGGCACGGTGTACTCTCCGCGCATGCTCGCCGCCTTCGGGCCGGCTCGCGTGCCGGGAAGCGAGTTGCTTCAGCGCCACCGGGACCTGGCCGCATCGGTGCAGGCCGTCCTCGAAGAGAATTACTTCGCGGTTCTCAATTTCGTACAACGCCAGACGGGGCTCAAGCAAGTCTGTCTGGCCGGCGGCGTCGCCCTGAATTGCGTGGCCAACGGCATGATCTTCGAGAAGACCGATTTTCGCGAGGTCTATGTCCAGCCCGCGGCCCACGATGCCGGCACCTCCATCGGCGCGGCCCTCTACGTCCAGCACCAGGTCCTAAACCAGCCGCGGTCTTTCGTGATGCGCCACGTTTACTATGGCGCCGAATATTCCGGCTCGGATATTCGGAAGGAGCTTCAGGGCGCCGGCGCCACCTTTCACGAACTTACAGAAGAGGAGTTAGTCGCGCGCACCGCCGCTCAGATCGCCGACGGCCAGGTTGTTGGATGGTTCCAGGGCCGCATGGAGTTCGGCCCCCGCGCGTTGGGCAATCGCAGCATCCTGGCCGACCCGCGCCGCGCCGACATGAAGGACATCCTCAACAGCCGCATCAAGCGTCGCGAGCCATTCCGCCCGTTCTGCCCGTCCGTGGCGGCCGAATCGGCGGGCGAATACTTCGAAACCGATTACGCCTCGCCCTTTATGGTGATGGCGTACAAGATCAAGCCGGAGATGCGCCCAACTATACCCGCGGTGGTGCACAACGACGGCACGGGCCGCCTGCAGACCGTCGAGAAAGACGTAAACCCGCGCTACTGGAAGCTGATCCGGTGTTTTGGAGATCGCACCGGAGTTCCGGTCCTTCTCAACACCTCGTTCAACGAAAACGAACCCATCGTGAACACCCCGGCGCAGGCCATCGACTGCTTCCTGCGCACTCGTATGGATGTTCTCTCAATCGGCAACCACTTACTGCTGAAATCGGAAAACGCTCATCTCAGCGAGGGCCGTTCCGTGGCGGCCGCGGCATAAGATCCCATGCGCATCTTACTCCTCAATCAGGCCTTTTACCCCGACGTGGTGTCCAGCGCCCAGCATGCGGCTGACTTAGCCGCCGGCTTAGCCGATGCCGGGCACGAAGTTACGGTGGTCGCTTCGCAGCGCGCTTACGATTCTCCCGCGCATCTCTTTCCCACCCGCGAGTCCTGGCACAATCTCAGCATCGTGCGCGTCCCGTCCACGGCGCTGGGGAAGTCCGCACTCTGGCGGCGCGCAGTGGATTTCGCCTCATTCCTGCTGGCCTGTATATTTCGCCTCGCCTTGCTGCCGCGCTTCGACGTGGTAATCGCCATGACCAGCCCGCCTCTGATCGCCGCGCTGGCGGCTCTGTTGGTGCGGATCAAAGGCGGCGCGCTGGTCTCCTGGATAATGGATTTGAACCCCGACGAGGCCATCGCCGCCGGGGCCTTGCGCCGCGATTCGCTGCTCGCTTCGATGCTCGCGCGCGTTCTGCGGTTCAGCCTGTCAACCTCATCCGTGGTCGTGGTGTTGGATAAGTTCATGCGCGACCGCGTGGTTTCCAAAGGCATTCCGGCGGCGCGCGTCGCACTCGTGCCGCCGTGGGCGCACTCTTCGGTAGTCCACTACGACGCATGGGGCCGCAATCGATTTCGAGCCTTGCATGGACTTGAACGTAAGTTCGTGGTAATGTACTCCGGCAACCACAGCCCCTGTCACCCCCTCGACACCATTCTCGAAGCCGCCCGCGCTATGCGTGCCGAGCCGAATGTGGCGTTTATGTTTATCGGCGGCGGTAGCGAATTCCGGAAAATCGCGCACTTCGCCGCTCGCCACGCGCTGAACAACATTCTCTGCCTGCCCTATCAACCCCTGGAAGATCTGGCCGATTCGCTCTCCGCGGCCGATCTGCACCTGGTGGTTATGGGCGGTCCTTTCGTCGGCCTGGTCCATCCCTGTAAGATCTATAACATCCTTGCGGTTGGCAGCCCTTGTCTTTATATAGGCCCGCTCCCGAGCCACGTTACCGAGATCGCCCAATCGCTTCCGCCCGGTTCCATCTCCTGCGCCGGCCACGGCGATGTCACCGCCGTGATGGATCACATCCGACTGGCGGCGCGTGCCGGGGCCCAGCGCCTGCCCGCCAACGCCGATCTGGCGGAGCAGTTCGCCCCGTCGTCCCTGGTAAACCGAATGATCTCGATCATCGAAGACGCCGGCCAGGTGGCCGACCATCGCATCCCGGTTGCCGAGGTCCTATCGTAATGTCACTCGCCATCCCAGCCGTTGTCGCGCTCCTGCTCAGCCTTCTGATGACGCCTGCCTGCCGCACGGCCTGCAGGCGCCTGGGATGGGTAGACCACCCCGGCCTGCGCAAGCTTCACCGCGCGCCCATCCCGCGGGCAGGTGGAATCGCTATCTTTCTGGGATACGCGGGCGGCTTGCTCCTGATGCGCTGCACGCCCGGCGGAGTTCTCGCGCACCATGCCTGGATTATCCTGCCCGCCGTCTTTGCCGCCTTCGCCACCGGCCTGCTTGACGACCTGGTGAGCCTGAAGCCGAGGACCAAGATCGCCGGCCAGGCCCTCGCCGCGCTCCTCGTCATCGCCGCCGGCGTCGAAATCCGCAACGTCGGCGGCTACTGTATCGAAAAGGCCTGGTGGCATATTCCGCTCACCGTCTTGTGGCTCATCGGCTGTACCAACGCCGTGAACCTGATCGATGGCCTCGATGGCCTCGCGGCTGGCGTCGCCTTATTCGCTACCGCCGGCGCCTTTGTGAGCGCACTAGTGAGCGGGAACACCGCTCTGGCATTACTTACCGCTCCCCTGCTCGGCGCCCTCCCCGGCTTCCTCCGCTATAACTTCAGCCCCGCTTCTATCTTTATGGGAGATTGCGGCAGTAACACCATCGGATTCCTGCTGGGCTGCTTCACCATCATGTGGTCGCAATCGTGCGCCACTTTCCCGGCGATGACCGCCCCCGTCATCGCCCTCGCCATCCCCATTCTCGATACCGCCCTGGCGATTTTCCGCCGCTTTCTCCGCCGCCAGGCGATTTTCGCGGCGGACTGCGGGCACATCCATCACCGGTTGCTGTCTCGCGGCTTCACTGCACGCCGCGTCGCCTGCATTTTCTACGCTGCCGCCGCTTTCTTCGCCGGCCTCTCGATCCTGCTCACCACCAATATGTTCAGCAGCGCCCCCATTCTGGCCGTCTTCTGCATCGCCGTCTGGCTGACACTTCGCTACCTGCGCTATGACGAGTTCGACTCCGTTCGCCGCATCTTCTTCGGCGGCGTCCTCCGCCACGTTCTGACCGCCGACATCTCCGTGCGCCAACTGGAGACCCTCATCCGCTCCGCCCACTCCATCGATGAATGCTGGTTCGCCATCCGGAACAGCGGCCGCAGCCTGGGACTGTCCTACGCTACCATGCGTGCCTGTGGCCGCACCTTCTCGGCGGAATTTCCAGACTCCGGCGCGGCGGAAGAATGTTGGAGTCTCAGCATTCCCTTGAGCGGCGCCGGCACCATCGATATCCGGATACCTTTCCATCCGAACCTCACAACCGCATCCGTCGCCTCGCTGGCGAACTCACTCCGTATGGTCCTGGCTCCGAAGCTGGAAGACCTCCGCGGCAAATCGCTCCACCCCAAACTGTCGCTCTCCGCCGCCGCCGGCCGGTAGGGCAGGTCGGCTACTGTTGGCAACCTTCAGGACCCGGAGGATACCCCTGGTAACCCGCTTCTTCCCCGGGGGAGTGCGCATCGGGAGGCCGAGTGCCACCCTGCCGCAGGATACCATCCCAATGTCACTTACATTGCCAGAAAAGTGGGGTTCTGCGTTAATTGTGGGGCGGACCCCCTGGTCCGCGCGGGGACGCCCTCGTCCCGCTCTTTCTCTCGGAAAATCAAGCCGCTAGCGCTAAAGGGAAGCCGGCCAGGGGGCCGACTGCGGACGAGGGCGTCCGCCCTACTAATTATGCATGTGCGCGCTTAGATGGAATGTAAGTGACATTGGGATGCCATCCTGCCCCACGAAGTGCCCGGAGGCCTCGCCCAAATTATAAGAGACAGTCAGGGCTGTGCCAGGAAGTGTCACCGTGCCGCGCTACCAAACGACCTGAATCGCCGCGCTGGCGATGGGCCCTAGGATCGCGTGTCCCGCCACACTCGGATGCTCACCGTCGCTATAGTAGGTAGTGTTCGCGGCGCATGAGTCGCACCCCATGCTAGGATTGGCCGCAAAATCCGCGAGGGCATCGTAGAACGACGGGTCGGCGTGGATGAGCGGATTGACGGCGTCGCGAAAGGTATTGAAGGCGGCGGTGGTCTGCGGCAGCAAGGTGGCCAGTACGATCTTGAGGCCTGGACTGGCCGCCTTGCGCGCCAGGCAGTAAGCCTTCAAGTTAGCCTCAAAGGTGGCGGCTCCGTCCCCCATGTCGTTGGCCCCGAGAAACAGAAATAACACTTTGAGGCCGGTAACCGGGGCGAACCACGAATCGACCGTGGCCTGGCGGCTGATCGCGGTGGCGATGCTGCTGCCCGAAACCGCATCGTTGGCGCCCTGCGGGAAGGGACTGATCGCGGTCTGCGCGAGATGGTAATACTTGGACTGCGCCACCACCCCCGTAGTCGGATCGGTGATCGAGTCGCCCTCGAAAACCAGTAACTGCGACAGCGCCGGAATGGCCACGCCGCGCGCCGCCATAATCGCCTGGATAGCTCCCGTGTTAGCGGCCACCTGCGCCGTGGAGTGAGCCACGCTATAGAGCGCCGCGTACCCGATCTGCCCCGGCCAGTAGGCTGCGTTGGCGAAATTGCCCAGGAACAGCTGTGTGATCTGGATCGCAGGCGCGGCGCCGACATTATAGGTTGCCACCTGCAGGCCGTCCAGGTACAGGTTGATGTTTGCGCCGGTGAACTGCCCGACCAGAATATGCCAGTTGCCGTCGTTGAGATTGGCCCCGTAAGCATCTTGAAAAAGGCCGCCGAATCGGAACCTTGGAAACGGCACGCTGCTGTCCTGCCCCGCCAGATAGAGATGCGGGTTATTGTAGTTATCGCCTAGGATCGGCGCGTACCCGGACAGCACCTCGTTCCCTGTCCATTTCACCGCAGCGTAGACGGTTGCGGTGGAGAGGTCGATGGGCTGCCATCCCGCCGCTGTCATATAGCTGACCCCGGCATTGACCGTGCAATCGACGCCCGCCGCAATCCACGCGCATTGGCTCGCGGTCCTCTGCGGTCCGCCGCCGTTCACCATCTGGTAGACCTGCGGAACGTAAGTGGTGGGGTGCGGCCCGATCTCCAACTGCACGCCCCAGATGAGAATGTCCAGGTGATCGTTGGCCGCGTCCTGGACAACCGGCATCACCTGGTAGCCGGTGCCGGAACCAGTCCAGGTATAAGACAAGCGCGTCCAGCCCGCGGCCGGCACAGTCATATTAGCGGTGAAGTTGACGTTGTTGTCCGCCATCCGCATGGTCTGCGCGGCCCCGGTGTTACTGGCCGCATAGATACTCAAAGTGTACTGCTGCCCCGCCACGAATAACACACCCGGTGACGGCAGCGCTAAGTACCCGCCGGTAGACGTTGCCTGCAACCGGGAGGCAACCCAGTCGCCGTTGGGGTCGGCGGCATAGCCGTCGGTGGTGGTGATCCCTATGGCCTGCCAAACGGAATTGCCAGCCGCAAACTGCTGCTCCGAGGGCCCCACCAGATTGTAATTCGGCTGCGGAGGATAAGCGTAGTTATAGGCGTACGAGCCGGTGCCCTCGCCAAGGCTATATTCGGCGACCAGATTCGCCGGCGAAACTCCGCCACTCGCGGCCGGCGTTCCGCCTCCACCCAGCGGCACCCAGGCCGAGCCGGTGCTGACACACAACATCGGGTTCGTGCCGCCGCTGCCGGTGCAGTTGGTGGTACTGCTCACCAACTGAATCAGGTTC
>CAZARO010000021.1:0-14451 GCA_964487165.1 uncultured Solibacteraceae bacterium
GATTTCGCGGGTGCGCCCGGAAGCGCGCGCCAGCATCAGGCCGGCGATGTTGGCGCAGGCGATCAGCAACACGAAGCCCACCGCGCCCAGCAGCACCAGCATGGGCGTGCGCGTATTGCCGGCCACGAAATCGGTAAACGGCAGGAGGAACATGCCCCACGCGGCATCCTTGGCATAGGCGCCGTTGGTCGCGCCCGACTTGACGCGGTCGCTGAGCACGCCCGTGAAGGCGTTGGCGGCGGCGAAGGCCACGCCGGGCCTCAGGCGGGCCACGGCCTGATAGCTTTCGTTGAAGCGATTGTTTTCGGTGAACTGGCTATCGGCGAGCCCGAGCGGCACCCAAATGTCGATATCCGCCGGCCAGCGGAAATCGGCGCGCATCACGCCGACGATGCGGTATGGCGTCTGATTGAGCTCGATGGAGCGGCCCACAATGCCGGTGTCCTCGCCGAAGAGCCGCTTCCAGGCGGCGAAGGAGAGCACCACCTCGCGATTGGCGTTGGGGCGGTCTTCCTCGGGCTGGAAGACGCGACCCAGCGCGGGGCGGGCGCCGAAAACATCGAACCAGCGATAGGTTACGCTAGCGCCGTTCAGCCTCTCCGGCACGCCGGAGCCGGTGTAATTGAAATCGCCGCTATCGAGGAGCGCGGCCGATTCGAACTGTTGCGTACTGTGCAGCACGTCGGCGAAATCCGGGATGGAGACTCCGATATTGCGCAGCGCGAGCTTATCATATTTCACGCGCAGGGCTACCACGCGGCTGGGATCGGAAATGCCGGAGGGATTGAGCAGCACCTGGTTGACCACGCTGAAAATGGCGGTGTTGGCGCCGATTCCGAGGGCCAGGGTCAGCAGGGCGACCAGCGTATAGGCGGGAGTTTTGAGCAGAGTGCGGACGGCGTAGCGCATACTGCTAATACTCCGCAGAGGGGCCGAAGTGACGCAGAATTTACAGGCGAGTGCGAATAGCGCGGCTCACGCCGGAAAACTGGTAGCACGAGTTACGGCCACCGCTCCCTGTGGTCGCGGCTCAGTAACACACCGATTCGGGCAGCCGAACAACGGGAATTCCCCAAGACGATTAGGCAACCAGTTACGCGCCGTAGGCGAGCATGGGCTGCTCCAGCATGCCCGGGTGCAGCCGCATGGCGGAGCCGTAAGGCTGGAAGCGGTGGCCGACGCCGAAGACGGTCTCGATGTAGACATCGGCATACACGCCCAGCTTGCGGCGCAGGTGGCGGATATGCACGTCAAGCGTGCGGGTGCGAATCTCGGTGCTGTAACCCCAGACCCGCATCAACACTTCGGCGCGCGGGATGATCACGCCGGCATAGGAGACCAGCAGCGCCAGCAGGTCGTACTCTTTGCGCGTCAGCGCGAGGGGCTGGGAATCCAGGGTGGCCGCTTTGTGTACGAAATCCAGCGTCAGGTGGGCGTCGCGGTAGAAGGTTCGCTGTTCCATGAGTCCATGCTACGGGTTCGGGCACGGAGGATCGTCGCGGAGGTGTAAAGAGGTTGTAAAACCTCCGGTTGACATGTAAGTAAGTACTGACTTACAATTGAGCATGCCTGAAGCCGCACACGCCGCCGGACGCATGAATGCGCCCGACCGAAGGCGCCAACTGCTCGACGCCGCCCTGGAGCTTTTCTCCCGCAAAGGATTCGGCGGCACCACCACCAAGGAAATCGCCGCCGCGGCGGGAGTTACCGAGGCCATCATCTTTCGCCATTTTCCCAGCAAACAGGCGCTCTATACGGCCGTTCTGGACTCCAAAGCGGAAGCGTGCGGCCACGAGGAATGGCTGGCGGAGATTCAGAAGCACATGGACCGCAACGACGATGCCGGCGTGCTGCGAACCCTCGCCGCCGCGATCTTGGAGTCCTACCGCACGGACGCCAGCTTCGAGCGGATCGTGCTGTTCGCAGCTCTCGAAGGCCACGAACTGGGGCTGGCTCATCATCGCCGGATCGCCGCGCCGGTTTTCGAGCTGTTTCGCGACTATATCGCGCGCCGGCAGCGCGACGGTGCGGTGCGGGACTACGATGCGGGAACCGTGATCGCCGCCGTCGCGGGCATGGCCCAAAACTACGCCATTTATACCGAACTGTTCGGCTACAAGCTGCTGCGGCTCGACGATGCCGAGGTAATCGAAATCTTCACCAACATCATGCTCCGTGGGATTCGCCAAAACAAAGCCCGGACTAAATCAAGGAAACGGAAATGAATCGATTCTTTCTCACCGGACTCATCCTATTCGCCGTCCTGCTGACCGGTTGCGCCAGCAATCAGGCGGCGTCGATCACGACAACCGGGCCGCAGGCCATCGCGGTATCGACCGCGCAGGCAGCGGCGCGCACCGTGCCCGCCTCATTCGAGGAGACGGGCACTTTCAATGCCGATGAAACTTCCGATATCGCCCCGCTGGTGGCCGGAAGAGTGCTCGCGACGCCCGTAAACGTGGGCGATTTCGTCAAGCAGGGGCAAACTGTCTGCGAGCTCGATCATCGCGACGCGGAGTTACGGCTGGAGCAGGCGCGCGCGCAGTGGAATGAGGCCACGTCAGCGATGCACCAGGCGGAATCGCGCATCGGCCTGCGCGGCGAGGCGCAGTTCGACGCCAACACGGTGCCCGAGGTGGCGGCGGCGCGCGCCAATTACGAATCGGCGCAGGCGCAGGCGCGGCTGGCCGCGGCGGATGCCAAACGGTACGAAAACCTGGTGGCCAGCGGCGACGTTTCGCGCAGCTCGTTCGATAAAGCCCACACGCAGCAGGAAACCGCCGACGCGCTGGCCAACGCGGCGCGGCAGCAGTATGAGGCTGCGCTCAACGGCGCGCGCCAGGGGTTCGGAGCGGTGGAAGCGGCGCAGGCGGCCCTGGCCGCGGCCCGCGCGCAGCTGGCGCAGGCCGAAAAAGGGCTGGCGGACACCACTATCCACGCGCCTTTCGACGGCAATATCACGGCCCGCCCGGTGGCCGCCGGAGAATACGTCGCGCTCACCAATAAGATCGCCACCATCGTGCGCATGGGCAGTCTGAAATTGCAGCTGCAGACTCCCGAGCAGCGCGCCGCGCGCGCCAAGGTAGGCATGCCCGTCACGGCTCGCGTTTCGGCCTACCCCGACCGCGAATTCAGCGGCACGGTGACGGCCATCAACGCGTCGGTGGACCCCACGTCGCGGGTGTTCATCGTGGAGGCGCGTTTTGAGAACGGCAAGTCGGAACTGCGGCCGGGGATGTTCGCCAAAGCGCGCGTAGTGCTGCCCGGCGGCGAGACGGCGGTGTTCGTGCCGCGAAGCGCCATTGTGCGCGATAAGACTACCGACTCGAACCAGGTCTTTGCCATCGAAAACGGCAAGGCGCGGCTGCGCGTGGTGGTGGTGGGAGACTCCGATGGCGACCAGATCCGCATCGCCTCGGGCCTCACCGGGAATGAGACGGTGGCGGTGAGTCACTTGAGCGAACTGTACGACGGAGCGGCTGTGGAGAGGCAGAGGTGACTATCATGCCGCGCAAGATATTCGACGATCGCAACGAAGCCCGAGAAATTCGCCAGCGCTCCCTGACTGGCGGGCTGAAGCCCACCCCACCGGGCGGATCGACACATCTTGGTGGCGCGGGCTTCAGCCCGCGAAAGCCGGCTCAAGCCGACCGCAGCCTGAAAGGCTGCCCCACATCAGGGAGCCATATCTAATATGCATGCTCTAGCTCAATTGTGCGTTCGCCGGCCGGTCTTCGCCACCATGCTGATCCTCGCCCTGGTGGTGGTGGGAATCTTCTCCTATTTCAGCCTGGGGGTGGATCTATATCCCAAGGTCGATATCCCCACGGTGATGGTGGTGGTGGCCAACCCGGGCGCGTCGCCAGAGGAAATCGAAACCGAAATCAGCAAGAAGATCGAAGACGCGGTCAACACCATCAGCCAGGTGGACGAAGTACGCTCCGTCTCTTCGGAAGGCCAATCGCAGGTCATCATCACGTTTCTGCTCTCCAAGAATGGCGACGTGGCGGCGCAGGAGGTGCAGAACAAGGTCAACCTGATTGTCAACGACCTGCCGCAGACGGCCAAGCAGCCGGTGGTGCAGAAATTCGATCCCGACGCGGCGCCCATTTTGCGCGTCGCGGTGTCAGCGCCGCGATCGCTGCGCGACGTCACGCTCATCGCCGACAAGCAGATCAAGCGCAGCCTGGAAAACGCCAAAGGCGTAGGCGACGTGAGCATCGTGGGCGGTGCCAAGCGCGAGATTCACGTGTTGGTGGACCCCGGCAAACTGCGCGCGTACGACCTGACGGTGACCGACGTTTTCAACGCCCTGCGAGCGCAGAACCTCGAACTGCCCGGCGGCAGCCTGAACGCCGGCGCGCAGGAATTCACCGTGCGCACTACCGGGCGCGTGGCCGAGGCGGCGCAATTCAACCAGGTGGCCATCGCCAATCGCAACGGCTACGTGGTGAAGGTGAGCGACATAGGATACGCCGAGGACAGCTACGAGGAGCCGGCCAGTGCGGCGCGCCTGGATGGCGTCCCGGCTGTCACCCTGGTGGTGGCCAAGCAATCGGGCGAAAACACTGTGGCCACCGCCGACGAAGTGCGCCAGCGGCTGGACACCATTCGCCAGAGCCTTCCCAAAGACGTGAAGGCCGACATCATCAGCGATCAATCCATCTTTATCAAAGCTTCCGTGGATTCCATTAAGCACCATCTGATCGAAGGCAGCATCTTCGCCGCCATCATTATCTTCATTTTCCTGGCGAACGTGCGGACCACCCTGATCGCCGCGGTGGCCATTCCCACGTCGATTATTTCCACGTTTGCGCTGATGGCCGCCATGGGGTTCACGCTGAATAACATCACCATGCTGGCGCTCACCCTGATGGTGGGCATCGTGATTGACGACGCCATCATTGTGCTGGAGAATATCTATCGCTATATCGAAGAGAAGAACGTGCCGCCCTTCACCGCGGCCATCCAGGCCACCAAGGAAATCGGACTGGCGGTGATGGCCACCACCATGTCGCTGCTGGCGGTGTTTCTGCCGGTGGGCTTCATGGGCGGAATTGTGGGGCGCTTCATGAGCTCATTCGGCTTCACTTCGGCCTTCGCTATCGCGGTCTCGCTGCTGGTGTCGTTCACACTGACGCCCATGCTGTGCTCGCGCTTCATCAAGCCTCCGGCGCGGACCGCGGAAGGCCACTCGTCGAAGGAATCGTTCCTCTTCCGCCATCTGGACGGCTGGTATACGCGCATGCTGGTGTGGTCCATGGCGCATCGCAAGACGGTGGTGGCGGCCAGCGGGCTGGTGATTCTGGCCATCGTTCCGCTGTTCGCCTTGGTGGGCAAGAACTTCCTGCCAGACGACGATGCCTCGCAGTACGACGTGATTGTGCGCACTCCGGAAGGCACTTCGCTAGCGGCCACCACCAACCTTGCGGAGCGCGTCGCGCAGGACATCCGCCAACTCCCGGGCATCGACCACACCCTAATGACGGCCGGCGGAACGGCCGACAAATCGGTGAATAACGCCGAGATTTACGTCGCCCTTACTGACCTCGACAAGCGCTCGGTCTCGCAGCAACAGCTCATGCAGCGCACCCGCGACCTGCTCAAGAAGTATCCCGCGGACATACACACCAGCGTCGACCTGGTGAGCACCGTGGGTGGCAACCAGAGCAACGCCGACATCCAATACTTCATCCAGGGGCCGGACCTCGACAAGCTGGCACAATACTCCGCGCAGTTGCTGGACAGGATGAAGACCATTCCGAACCTGGTGGATACCGACAGCACGCTGCGCAGCGGCAAGCCCGAAGTGCGGCTGGAAATCGACCGTCCGCGCGCCGCCGACCTGGGCGTTTCCGTGATGGATATCGAGCAGGCACTGAATACCCTGGTGGCTGGACAAGTGGCCTCCACCTTCAAGGCCGGCGAGGATCAATACGACGTGCGGGTGCGGGCGGCGGAAGAATTCCGCGTAAGCCCGGAGGCACTGGCGCGCATGACCGTGCCTTCGAACAAAGGCCGCGGCGTGGGGCTGGATGAAGTGGTGAAAACCGTGCCCGGCACAGGGCCATCGTCCATCAACCGCATCAACCGGCAGCGGCAGGTGACGCTCACGGGCAACGTCAAGAGCGGCGGCTCGCAGGCCGCCGTGCTGGGGCAGTTGGACCAGCTCCGCGAGGGTCTGCACATGGACCCCGATTACACCTCGGGAAAGACCGGCATCTCCAAGGAACTGGGACGCACGGGATATTATTTCGCGCTGGCGTTTTCGCTGACCTTCATCTTCATGTACATCGTGCTGGCGGCGCAATTCGAAAGCTTCATTCACCCGGTGACCATCCTGCTCACACTTCCGCTGGCGGTGCCGTTCGGCATTCTGTCGCTGCTCATCGCCAACCAGACGGTGAATATCATGTCGGGCCTGGGCCTGCTGCTGTTATTCGGAATCGTGAAGAAGAACGCGATTTTACAGATCGACCATACTAATGGCCTGCGCGCGACCGGGATGTCGCGGTACGACGCCATCATCCAGGCCAATCGCGACCGCTTGCGGCCCATCCTCATGACTACCATCGCGCTGGTGGCGGGGATGGCGCCGCTGGTTATCGCCAACGGCACCGGCGCGGCCACCAATCGCTCCATCGGCGTGCTGGTGGTGGGCGGGCAATCGTTGTGCCTGGTGCTCACGCTACTGGTGGTGCCGGTGTTTTACTCGCTCTTCGAGGACATGGGCGAATCGTTCGCTTCCGGCCGCGCGGCGCGCATGCTGCAGGCGCTGCGCCTGCGCGGGAAGAAGGCCGCGGCGGTCACCGTTTCCACCATCCTCTCCATCGGGTCGGCCTTCGGGCAGACGGCCCCGCAAGGCGTGAAGCTCGAGGCGTTGCAGGAGGTACAGATTCAGGCGCGCGTGGGCATTACCGGGCAGACGAAGATCACCCTGTCGGAAGCGATCGAGCGGACCCTGGCCAATGACCCGGACTTACGCATCTCGCGCATCCAGCGCCAGGAAGCAGGCTTCGCGGTACGGGCGGCGCAGGGAGCTTACGACCCGCTGCTGGCATTTAGCGGATCGCGCACCCGCACGGTGGTGCCGGTAGGTTCCATCTTAGGCGGAAGTTACACCGGGAAGTTGACCGAGACGCAATTCTCCGGCGGACCGCAAGTAAGTGGGATTACATCGTCAGGCGGCACTTACTCGCTGCAATTTACAAGCGCGCGCCAGAATACTGACAGCTCATTCAACACGCTGAACCCGCAGTATCCCAGCTCGGTCAACCTCAACCTGACGCAGCCGCTGTGGCGCGGGCTGCGGTTCGATGAGAACCGCTATCGCATTCAGGTGGCGCGCAAGAATCGCGAGGTCAGCACGGAGCAGTTGCGGCAGCGCGTTATCGAAGCGGTGACCCAGGCGGTGAGCGCGTATTGGGAGTTGGACTACGCCGCCCACAACCTGGACGTACAGATTGAAGCGGTGCGGCTGGCGGAGCGGCAGTACCAGAGCAACCGGCGGCTGGCCGAACAGGGTGTGCTGGCGCCGGTGGACGTAGTGGCCGCGCAAACGCAAGTGGCGACGTTCCAGGAGCAGCTGTTCGCGGCGCAGCAACTGCTGACGCAGGCCGAGAATAATCTGAAAACGCTGATGCTGCCCAATCGCACCGACCTGATGTGGAGCATGGCGCTGGTGGCGGAAACGCCGCTCAACGCGGAGACCAGGCCGCCGAGCCTGGAGGAGGCCATCGCGCACGCCTTGAAATCGCGGCCGGAGCTTTCGGAGAGCGTGCTGGCGCTGCAAGTCAACCAACTGGACGTCAGATTGAGCCGCGAGCAGACCAAGCCGCGCGTGGACGCCTTCGCGAACCTCTCGGCGTCCGGGCTGGCGGGCATCCCGACGCAACTCGGGGCGAATCCGCTGGCGGCCTTTTTTCCGCCCGGCACGCAATTCGTGCCGCAGTTGCTGATGGGCAGTTACGGCCAATCGCTGGGCACGCTGGCTGCGGGTACGTTCCCCTCGGCGCAAGTGGGGGTGAATGTTTCGCTGCCGCTGCGGAACCGGACGGCGGAGGCGCAGTCCGCTATTTCGATGGCCGAGGGCCGGCGTTTGCGCACGGTGCAGGAGCAGATCGGGATGGCGATTGAGGCGGACGTACGCAATTCGTTACAGGCGGTGTTGACGACGCAATCGCGGCTGGACGCGGCGGCGCTGGCGAGCCGGTCGGCCGAAGAGCAGTATCTGAGCGAGCAGCGGCAATTTCAGGCCGGAACGTCAACGGTGTTCCTGGTGCTGCAGCGGCAGACCGACCTGATCGCGGCGCGCAGCCGCGAAGTGCGGGCGCGCGCCGATGCCGGGGAGGCGATCGCGAATCTCGATCGGGCAACAGCGGGGACGATTGAAGCGCGGGGAATCAGGGTGGAGTAAAGCCGCAGGAGCTTAGCACTTCCGACCCGGCAGGTGCTTCATTTGCACGGCGTCAAAGTAATGGCTGGGCCACACTGGCGGTGTGAGCGCCTTCTT
The DNA here is from genome assembly GCA_964487165.1 of uncultured Solibacteraceae bacterium. Taxonomy (GTDB): domain Bacteria; phylum Acidobacteriota; class Terriglobia; order Bryobacterales; family Bryobacteraceae; genus PALSA-129. The sequence continues at coordinate 8,513 of CAZARO010000021.1, forward strand.
GACGCGACGGGCCCTCACCGGAGCGGCCCTCGTCGACAGTCGCCCGGCGCATTCTCCGAGTAGACGATTCGGGAGCTATTGCGACCAAAGCTGGACCGGCTCACTTTCGCCGACTTGGGGCCTGAAATCTGGCCTGTAGGATCCAACCTTGCTATTGCGAACAGTTCCTGGCGCGCTGATAAGGCGTTCAATTCATCCGGAACCGGCCCTGATTCATCCCTCGGCGAGTCGCCCGGCCAGGGAAGCTGAGTCAGCATTGCCGTCGCAAATTGGTTCCTATCTTCAAAGAGTGCGTAGCGTACGTTCTTCGATGTCTATATGTAACCAGGCGGCACCGGATTCCCCGGCAAGCCTTTCCGGAAATATCCCGAGGTTCAGATCGCCAGATGACGCTCGGCTTTCGCCGTCGCCAACGATCGCAGACTTTTTTTGAAGCCGATTACAGTTTTGCCGGTGGATTCCCGCCTGAGCTACTAGAGCGGGGGAACGGTGGCATGGCACTCAGGAATCCGCCGGGCCTTTCGCCGAGACTAAACGAAAGGCATAGGTGTACACATTGAAAACGAACCAACTCTGGAAACTATATTGCGCCGCAATTGCGTTGACGTTGCTGCCGGCGGCCGGCAGAGCTGATGTCGTATTAGACTGGAACGCCATCATGCAAAACATCGTCAGCAGCCAGCCTCCCTTCCCGCAGGCCCGCTTCGCGGCGATCACGCAATTGGCCGTATTCGAAGCGGTCAACGCCATCACCAAAGAATACAAACCGTATCTCGGCACTGTCACAGCGCCCGACAACGCTTCCGTTGAAGCCGCGGCCGCCCAGGCAGCGCATGACGTGCTGAAGAATTACTTCCCAACTAATGCCTCGGCGCTGGATGCCTCGCTCGCCGCATCGCTTTCCACCATTCCCGAGGGGGCGCCTAAGGCATCGGGAATTACCGCCGGCCAGGCTGCCGCCGCCGCGATGATCGCCGCGCGAGCCAATGACGGTTCCTCCCCCTCCGAGTTCTATTTGCCGTCATCGTCGGAGCCGGGCGTGTGGCAACCCACCCCGAGTTGTACAGCCGCCGGCGGAGCCTTCTACCAATGGAAAGACATAACGCCGTTCGTTCTCCTCAGTGGCAGTCAGTTCCGGTTGGGTCCACCGCCGCCGCTCACCAGCGGCCGTTATACCGTCGCTTTTGACGAGGTCGAACTGGTCGGTGGCCAAACCAGCACCATGCGGCCGCAGGATCGGGCCAACGTCGCGCTCTTCTACGCCGCGGTCACTCCAGTCGGCGTGTTCAACGACGTCTACCGGCAGATCGGTACCGCTCAATCGCTCTCCGTGGTCGAGAATGCGCACAACCTGGCGCTGCTCGGCCTGGCGATCAACGATGCCGCTATCGCTACTTTCGATTCCAAATACCACTACAACTTCTGGCGGCCGGAAACCGCGATCCATAACACATCGGACACCGGTAATAACTTGACCGTTGCCGATCCGTCGTGGACGCCCTTCATCGTCACGCCGTGTTTCCCGAGCTATCCAGCGGCCCACGGGGCGTTGAGCAACGCGGCGGCGACAGTGCTGGAGCAAATCCTCGGTAATGCCCGCTTCTCTGTTTCGTTGTCCAACGCGGCGGTACCTGGTGTCGTCCTCACGTATAACAACTTCACCGAAATCACTGACGACATCTCTGATGCTCGTGTCTACGGCGGAATCCACTTCCGCACCGATATGGACGCTGGAGCGTCTCTGGGACAGAAAGTCGGACAGTATGTGTACGCTCACAGTCTCAATCCGAGAAACGCGCGTGCCGGCTGCGGGGATCAATAGGGCCGCAGGTCCGCAGGCGGGGCCGTCCCGGGTCTGAGTCGCGGGCGGGTGATATAATCCTTCCTTGATTGCAGTCACTCAGACCTGGGAAGCGCCCTATGGAGTCGGCACCTCCGCAGAACATTACCGAACTCCTTCTGGCCTGGAGCGAGGGCGACCAGGATGCCTTGCAGAGGCTGACCCCGCTGGTCTTTGGAGAGCTCCACCGTCTGGCTCATCACTACATGGCAGGAGAGCGAACCGGACACACGCTGCAATCCACCGCGCTGGTCAATGAAGCGTATCTGCGTCTGGTGCAGACCAACCGCGTGCGCTGGCAGAACCGGGCGCACTTTTTCGCCGTTTCGGCGCAGTTGATGCGTCGCATTCTGGTGGATTTCGCCCGCTCCCGGCAATACGCCAAGCGCGGCGGGAAATCTCCCGTGCTCTCGCTCGACGCGGTTCCGGTGCCCGTCGAAGATTGCAGCGAGTTAGTGGCCCTCGACGACGCCTTGCGCGCCCTGGCTGCAATCGATCCCCGAAAAAGCCAGATGGTGGAGTTGCGCTTCTTCGGCGGCCTGAGCGTGGAAGAGACCGCCGAGGTATTGAAGGTCTCAGTGGAGACGGTGCTGCGGGACTGGCGGCTGGCGAAGGTCTGGTTGCGGCGCGAACTGCAGCGTGGATAGCAAAATGAACGCGGAGCGATGGAATCAAGTCGAGCGGTTGTACCATTCCGCCATGGAACGCGACCCGCAGGAGCGCGGCGATTTCCTGACGGCAGCCTGTGGCGCCGACGAGGAACTCCGGCGGGAAGTCGAGTCGCTGCTCGGCTACGAGACTGAGACCGCCATGGTGCTCGACCGGCCGGCGCTGGAGGTGGCGGCCAAGGCGTTGGCGGTGGACCGGCGCAGCCAGATGATTGACCGCACGTTCGGCCATTACCGCATCGAGTCGTGGCTCGGAGCCGGCGGAATGGGCGAAGTCTATCGCGCCACCGACACGCGGCTCGATCGACTGGTTGCGGTCAAGGTCCTTTCCGAACATCTCTCCACCCACCCTGATGCCCTGGCGCGATTTGAAATCGAGGCTAAGGCAGCGGCCGCCCTATCGCATCCCAATATCCTGGCCATTCACGATTTCGGCGACGAGCAAGGAATTGCCTACGCGGTAACTGAGCTGTTGAGCGGCGAAACCCTGCGCGCCAGACTCAATCGAGCGCCCCTCGAACTGCACCAGGCGGTGGAGATCGCGACCGCGGTCGCCGAAGGGCTGGCAGCGGCACATGCCAAGGGCATCACGCATCGCGACCTGAAGCCGGAAAACATTTTTCTCACTGAGGACGGCAGAATCAAGATCCTGGATTTCGGGCTGGCCCAAATGGGACCTCTCTTCTCCAACGATCCGGCCGAGCCGGGGTTGCGTGCAGTGGCGGAAGAGGGCCTGCTGATCGGCACCGTATCCTATATGTCGCCGGAACAGGCCGACAGGCAGAAGGTCGATCCGCGTTCCGACGTCTTTTCCCTCGGATCCGTTCTATATGAAATGCTCACCGGCAGACGCCCGTTCCAGGGCAAAACGAAAATGGAGACCCTGGACGCCGTCCGCGCCCACGAACCGCCCGAGCTTGGCGAACTCAAAGCCAGCGGTCTGCAGCCAATCGTGATGCGCTGTCTGCGCAAGGCGCCGGACGATCGTTACCCGTCCGCCCGCGAACTGCTTCTCGAGTTGAAGCAGCCTCGCAGGCCTCCCGCCCGCCGGAGAGTCCTCTGGATCGGCGCGATTGCGGCTGCCATTGCTCTGTTGAGCATCCCCCTGCTGCCCCAGAAATGGCGCCGTTGGCTCCCCGGCTTCGGACATCAGGTGACCTCGCTTGCCGTCCTGCCGCTCGAAAACCTCTCGAAAGATCCCGAGGAGGAATATTTTGCCGATGGCATGACCGATGTCCTGATCGCCGATCTCGCGCAGATCAGTTCGCTGCGCGTCATCTCGCGCAGCTCCGTCATGCAGTTCAAAGGGACGAAAGAGCCCCTTCAGGAGATTGCACGCCAGTTGAAAGTGGATGCCGTGATTGAGGGCTCCGTCTTGCGTTCCGGCGACCACGTTCGGATCGCCGCCAAACTGATTGAAGCCTCGACCGATCGCTCGCTCCGGTCCTGGACGTACGATCGAAACGTCGGCGATGTGCTCACGTTGCAGGGTGAAATCGCGCGCACCATCGCCGGCGAGGTACAGGCGCAAATCACGCCACAGGAATCCGGACGGCTGTCGCGCAAACACGCGGTAAGCCCGGCGGCATTGGAGGCGTATCTCAAGGGCCGTTTTTTCTGGGGACAGTTTACCGACGAGTCGTTGACCAAGAGCATCGAAGCCTACCAGCAAGCCACCGTCATCGATCCGGCATATGCCGCCGCCTATGCCGGTCTTGCGGAATCCTGGACCGGCCTCGGATGGATTGGCGCACGCCCTTGGGAGGAATTGCGAGATAACGCGATCGAAGCCGCCCGAAAAGCAGTCGCCATCGATGACACCTTGGCCGATGCTCACGCCGCCATCGCCGTGATCGCCCTCCGTGACTGGGATTGGAAGACCGCCGAAGAGGAGGACCGTAAGGCGATCGCGCTCAACCCCGGCTATCCCACCGCCCACATGTCCTACGGCAACATCCTGCGCTACCTAGGCCGCGCGGATGCCAGTATCGCCGAGGCACGTCGGGCGGTCGAACTCGACCCGCTCGCTGTCCTCACCAACGAAGTCATGGCCGATGCCTACCTCAGTGCGCGGCGCTACGATCAGGCCATGGCGCAGTGCCAGGCGTTGCTCGAAGTGCATCCGAACGAGTCCAGCATTCTGTACACCCTGGGGTGGGCCTACGTATACCAGGGGAAATACGACAAGGGCGTTGAGGCCCTCTCAAAGAGCCTGCAGATCGACGGAGTCGATCCCGATTTTTCACCCGACCTGGCGTATATCCATGCGGTGACCGGAAAGCCGGAGGAGGCGAGAAAAACCATCAGCCGTTTGCAGGAGCTTGCCAAACAGGCATCGCTCGACCCTGGCCAATTTGCTCTAATCTATGCCGGCCTCGGAGACCGCGAACAGGCTCTGGCACAGCTCGAAGAGGCCTTCGCCCAGCATTCCTCCATGATGACGTGGCTTAAAGTGGACGCGCGCTTCGATAACCTCCGCCAGAATCCCCGCTTTCAGAGTTTGATGCGCCGCGTTGGGTTGCTGTAGCTACTGCTTGGCGCAGGTGCAGTTCAGCGTCTGCTTGCACTGCGCAGAGGGCAGCACCGACGCCTTTTCCTCGTGCGAGCGGCCAGTGAAGGTTGTCGTCACTCCTACTGTCAGCACCAGGTCGCGCAGGTGGGTGTTGGTGCCGCTGAGGGAATGGCCCCAGCCGACAAACACGTTGGTTTTCCGGTTGATCGCGAAGCTCGCCGAGGCGCCGATATCCAGCAGGTTCAGGCGGCTGATCCGGTCATGATTCAGGTACTGATCCTCGGGAAGATTGTCGGGGAAAAGGCCGTTGATGAAATCGATTCCGTTATAACTGTGGGTCCACACGGTGGAACCTTGCAACGACAGTTTGCGCGAAAGCAGGTAGCCCAATTGAAACTCGCCATAGGTTCGTTTGGGAGCGATGTTGACTACTTCCTGTGAGATGCCGAAAGCATATCGCCCCTGAACAAAAGCTCTTGGAATCCATGGATCCAATTGCCGTCCGGCGTTTACCCCGACCCGATATTCCCGCTGGTCGGTGCCGATCGCCGCGTGACCTAGCGTCGGATAGTCGTGGCTGGGAATGATGGCCGTCGCGAAAGGGGTAACCATCAACACTTTCCGGCTCACGTTGTAGCGGACATCGAACCGCAGGTCTTGTATGCTTCCGTGATACTTTCCGTTGTCGAGCTCGACGGCCGTACTCGGATCGTCGCGAACCAACAGGTGCGGCTGGTTTCCGTCATATCTTCCCTCGATAAACGGCACTCCTACGCGCACCGCCAGCCTTTCGGTGAGCGAGTAATCCACGTCGAGCATTACGCTCTGCAGGTAGGTGTGGCCTCTGTCGACCTTTTCGCCCTTTGACATCGCATGGTAGCGGTCGAAGCCGTATTGATACAGAAGTGTTACGGTTCCC
>CAZARO010000022.1:0-14338 GCA_964487165.1 uncultured Solibacteraceae bacterium
TGTACCTTCGCGCTCGAGTCCCATCCGCGCATGATGCCGATTTACGATCACCGCAACCTGGGCGAGTGCTTCGAAAAGCTCGACGAGCATATCCGCACGCACCTGGAGACCATCGTGCCCACCAATTGCGTCTCCATCCCGCTCACCAAGGTGGCGGACTACTTCTACGAAGGCGACATTAACGATTCGCGCGTTCTGGGCCGCGCCCGCTGGGTTTTGGGAGTTCACGCCTCGCTGGGCGAGGTGGAACTCATCGAGCGCGTTCCTCACCTGATAAAGCTCTGCTCCGCCAAATTCGTAGGCGAACTGGTGAAACGCGCCATGGCGGGCCTCGCCCTCACGCATCTGCCGTCTGTGCCGCCGGCCATTCCCGCCCGCGTGGAAGCGCAGTATTTCAGCGTCTCCCGGGACGGCCCGTTCTGGGACCACATTGTACAAACACACCGCGTTGGCGTTTACGTACCAGGCGAAGTGACTAATGCGGAACTCGAACTCTTAGTAATCCTGGATAAGTAAATGGATCGTAAGATCGGTAAGTAGATCGGCCAGTAAAGGACCCTCTGCCATGACACCTAGCTCCGTGCCCGGATCGAGCGCGCCCCGGCCCGATAATCTCGCGCTTGTCTTTCAGGAAGTTCTCACCGCCATCGTTCGCCTGCGTACGAACCGGCAGGAACTCTCCGACGCCGAATCCTTCCGCTTCTACATGCGGGAGGCCATTAAAACCGCTATTCAGGAAGCCCGCAACCAGGGCGGCTACAACGCCGACGATATCAAGATGGCCACCCTCGCCCTGACCGGCTTCCTGGATGAATCGGTGCTCAACCTGCGCAACCCCATGTTCGCCGATTGGCCACGCAAGCCCCTGCAGGAAGAACTCTTCGGCATCCACATGGCGGGCGAAGTCTTCTTCAAGAATCTGGAAGTCCTGATGAGCCGCAACGATTCGGCCGACCTTGCCGACCTGCTGGAGGTCCACTATCTCTGCCTCCTGCTGGGATACGGCGGCCGCTACAGCATCGGCGGCAAAGGCGAATTGCAAGCCATCACCACCGCTACCGGAGACAGGATTCGCCGCATCCGCGGCGACTCTTACGACCCTTTTCTGGAAGTGCTCAATGAGCCCGAGGTGGTCAAAGTAACCGAAGATCCCTGGGTCAAGAAGCTCATCATCGCCGCCGTGGCTTGCTTCGCATTGGTGGTGATCCTGTTCGTAACTTGCAAACTTACCTTAGGGTCGCGCGCCGCCGAAGTGAGTGCCGCGGCCGAAGCATCCAAGATCTAGGGGACTCACGATGAATAGGAAGAACTACGTAATCATCGGTTCCATCGTGGCAGCGTTCGGCGTTGCCACCGTGTGGCTCAGTTCCAACACGAAGAAGATCCCTGGGCTGCAGAATGCCGACCCGTTCGTGGTGCAGGCCCTCGTCCTGATTATCGGCATCATTGCGGCCGCCATCACCACCTGGATCATGGTGAAGGGTGAAAAGAAGCCCGCTGGCGATGCCGGAGGCGGTGCGGGAGCCGCCGAGGCCGAGGCCGAAGTCACCGATATCGACGAACTGCTGGGCGAGGCCGAAGCGCGCCTCGCCGTGGCGCAGCAGGAGAAGGATTCCAAACTCGGCAAACTGCCGGCCATCGTGTTGATGGGAGAACCCGGGACCGCCAAGACCACCACCATGGTGCAGTCCGGCTGCGAACCGGAATCGTTGTCCGGCCAGGTATACGAAGAGAACAACATTCTGCCCACCCCCGCCGCCAATTTCTGGTTCGCCAAGCATACCGTTTTCGTGGAGATGGGCGGCAAGCTACTAACCGACTCCGAAGCCTGGAAAACTCTCATCGGCCGCCTCCAGCCGCCCAAAGCCGCCGCCCTGCTGGGCACCCACGAACAGGTTCCGCGCGCCGCCGTGGTCTGCGTGGATGCCGAAAGCCTCACTTCCCCCAGCCCCGACGCGCTGGCCGCATCCGCCCGCAAGCTGCGCACGCAACTGGCCGAAGTCTCCCATCTGCTGGGCATCAATCTGCCGGTGTACGTGCTCTTCACCCGCAGCGACCGCCTGCCTTTCTTCACCGAATATTTCAGCAAACTGAACAACGAGGAGTCCACGCGAGTTCTGGGCGCGACGCTGCCCATCGTGACCGATCACAGGGGCATTTACGCCGAGCAGGAGACCCTCCGTCTGGCCGCGGTGTTCGAAAAGCTGTTCCGCAAGCTGTGCAATGCCCGGCCCACCTACCTGGCGCGCGAAAACGACGCCATGCAACAGGCCGGAATGTACGAGTTTCCGCGCGAGTTCCGCAAGGTCCACCAGTCGCTGGTACGCTTCCTGGTGGAATTGTGCCGCCCCAGCATCCTGATGGTGGGACCGTTCCTGCGCGGCTTTTATTTTTCCGGCGTCCGCCCCATCATGGTGGCCGAAGTGGCGCCCACCGCCCCCATAACCAGCCAGACCCCCGGCGGACGCGTGGGAGCCACCACCATGTTCCGCAACCCCGTCGGAGGAGCCCAGCCCGCCGGCCAGCGCGTCGTAGGCCAGCGAAAAGTGCCCCAGTGGCTGTTCCTGGGCCATTTCTTCAACGACCTCCTGCTGTCCGATACCGCTGCCAAAGGCGCCAGCGCCAGCAGCATCCGCGCCAGCATGCCGCGCCGCATTCTGCTTACCACCGCGGCCGCCTTGTGCCTGGTTTACAGCTTCTGCCTGCTGGTCTCCTTCGGCAAGAACAAAAAGCTGGCCAGCGATGTGAAACAGGCCTCGCAAGGCATCACCGTGGCCGCCCTACCTTCGGGCGAAGCTGCTTCGCTTGACTCGTTGAAGCGCCTGGAGTCCTTGCGGCAATCGCTCGAAATTCTCACCAAGTATCACCGCTCCGGTGCGCCCTTGAGCTATCGCTGGGGCCTCTACATCGGCGACGACCTCTACCCTAACGTCCGCAAGCTGTACTTCGCCGATTTCTGCCACGTGCTCCTCGCGCCCACCCAGGAAACTATCGTCACTTCCCTGCACGGCCTTCCCGGCACTCCCGGGCCGACGGACGAATACTCTCCGCCCTACAAAAGCCTCAAAGCCTATCTGGAAACCACTTCCAATCACGATAAGGCCACTCACGACTTCCTGCCGCCGGTGCTGCTGGACCGCTGGAGCGCCAGCCGCAATGTGGATCCCGAACGCCTGCAACTGGCGCAAAACCAATTCGACTTTTACACCGGCGAACTGCAACTGGCCAACCCCTGCTCGAGCGACCAGGATGCCGAAGCCGTCGGCAACGCGCGCCACTATCTGTCGCAGTTCGAGGGCCTGCAGAGCGTCTACCAGTTCATGCTGGCCGATGCCGCCAAAGGCGGCCAGCCGATCAACTTCAACAAGCGCTTCCCCGGCTCGGCGGAGGAGGTCCTCGACGGCTACGACGTGGCCGCCGCATTTACCAAATCGGGCTGGGATTTCATGAAAGGCGCGCTCAAAGACCCCGCAAAATACTTCGCGGGAGAAGCCTGGGTGCTGGGCGCGCAGAGTTCCACCGCCGTCGATCGTACCAAGCTCGCGCAACAGTTGGCCAGCATGTACCACGACGATTACGTAAAGGAATGGCGCAACTACATGAAGGCCGCGCGCGTGCTGGCCTACGCCAGCCTGCCGGACGCCTCCAAGAAACTCAGCGTCACCTCCGGTAATCAATCGCCGCTGCTCGAGCTCTTCTGGCTGGCCTCGCAGAATACCGCCGTGGACTCGCCGGATGTTTCCAACCCCTTCCAGCCCGTGCAGGCCGTGGTGCCACCCACCAGCATCGAAAAATATGTGGCTGCGCCGAACCAGACCTACATCGGCAGCCTCCTGACCTTGCAGGGATCGCTCGACAGCCTGGTGCAGTCGCCCAGCAGCGATCCTGCCAAGAACACCACCTTATCCAACGCGACTGCCGCGCACGCCGCCGCCAAGCAGGTGTCGCTGACGTTCAACCCGGATCCCACCCCGGCCCATATGGACGCGACCGTGCTGAAGTTGATGGAAGATCCCATCACCTATGTGGAGAATCTGCTGCGCTCTCTGGGACCGGCTACGCTCAACGCCAATGGCAGAAATTTCTGCGCCGAATATCGGGCCATGTTCAGCAAGTTCCCGTTCAATCGCTCGTCCAAAGTAGACGCTACTGTGGATGACGTCAACAGCATCTTCAAGAGTCCGGAAGGCAAATTCTGGAAGTTCTACAGCGACAATCTGGCCAAGCTGCTTCCCAAGCCGGATTTCATTGCCACCACGGTGGATGGGGTGAGCCTGACCCCGGCCTTCGTCTCGTTCTTCAAGAAGGCTTCGGCCTTCGGCGAGTCTCTCTATGCCGGCAACACGCCCGATCCGCACTTCAGCTACACGCTGAAGTCGGTGCAGAGCGACGGTATCGAAGGTGCCGTCCTCAATCTGGATGGCCAGCAAGTCTCCTACTCCGGCACCAACATGGTATCCAAGACGCTCAACTGGCAAGCCGGTGGAACGCACGGAGCGACGGCCACCTACAAGCGGGGCGGCGATACCGATTGGGACAAGGAAGAGGGCCTCTGGGCGATCTTCAAGTTCTTCTATCAGGCCGACCGTACCGTGCCAGCGGGAGGCGGCGGCTATATCCTGGAATGGGTGATGCGCACGGGCAAGGATTCCAAGCCGCTGACCATCGAAGGCGGCAAGGAGTTGACGGTCCGCTTCCAGGCCGACGTCCCCATGTTCCAGAAGGACTTTTTCGCCAGCCTGGCATGCGTGGCGGAGGTGGCTAAGCAGTAGGGGGGCAGGGTCCAGGGAGTTGCAATATTCGGCTGATTGACCGCTCCCTCGCGGTCGCGGCTCGGTAGGCTCTGGCAAACACCGAGGCGCCATTCTGGCCGCGCGCAAGCAAGCGGTTCCGCCCCGCGATCATGTCCGAAAATTGCCAGTCAGGAACGATGGCCCGCCCTAAGATAAGGCCTATGTCCCCCGACTTGCAGCCCGACGTTTGCTGGCAGGCTGCATATAGCCGCGACGCTCGCTTCGACGGACGCTTCTTTGCCGGCGCCGTGACTACGGGAGTATATTGCCGTTCGGTTTGCCCGGTGCCCTTCGCCAAGCCCGATAACATTCTGTGGTTCGCCTCGTCAGCCGCCGCCGAGGCCGCGGGATTTCACCCTTGCCGCCGATGCCGGGCCGCCGCGTCCCCGGGCACGCCCGCTTGGGCCGGCACCTCGGCCGTGGTTTCGCGAGCTCTGCGATTGATCGTCGAAGGCGCGCTGGATAGTGGCAATGTCGAGGAACTTGCCAACCGCGTGGGCATAGGATCGCGGCATCTGCGCCGCCTGTTCGTGGAACATCTCGGCGCGTCCCCGCTCCGCATCGCCATCACGCGCCGCGTGCATTTCGCGCGCAACCTCATCGAAGAGACTGACCTGCCCATTACCCAGCTTGCAGCTTGTGCCGGATTCCGGAGCATCCGTCAGTTCAATCACGCCATGCTCACCACCGCCGGCGAGTCCCCCACCGGGCTCCGCCGGATGCGCGGCGTCTGTCACGGTACCACCCCGCGGCCCGGCCTGATGATTCGCCTGGCCTACCGTCCGCCCTTCCATTGGTCCGGTTTGCTCGCCTTCCTGGGTAGCCGCGCCATCGCGGGCGTCGAATCCGTTCAGCCCGATGCCTATCGGAGAACCATCGAGATCGATGGCGTGGCAGGCGCGATCGAGGTCCGCAACGCCGTTGAAGAGCGCCAGCTGGTAGTGAAGATCGAATTGCCGCAGTATGGGTCCCTGATGCAGGTGGCGGAGCGCGTCCGGCGCATCTTCGATCTCGCCGCCGATCCTTTTCAGATCGCCAGCCGGCTCGCGCGCGACAGCAAGTTGACGCCGTCGCTGGCCGCCAATCCAGGCCTGAGGGTGCCGGGCATCTGGGACGGTTTCGAAGCCGCCGTCAGGGCCGTTCTGGGAGAGCGCCTGGCGGACCGGGCTCCCATACCCTCCCTGGCAAGAGTGGCGCGGACATTCGGGCGGCCGGTGGCCACATCCATCCCCGGGCTCACGAACCTCTTCCCCCGCCCGCAAGATTTGGCCGAGGCCGATCTTGGCGCGGCACAAATCCCAGAGGAAGCGGCCGCCATGCTTCGCGCGCTGGCCCGCGCAGCCGCAAAGCGAGAGCTGACTTTCGAAGCGTCCCTGAATCTGCGCGATGCCATCGAGCGCGTGCGCGTGGTGCCGGGAATCAGCTTGCAGATGGCCGACTACGTCGCCATGCGGGCATTCGGCGAACCCGACGCCTTCCCCATTCCGGAAGACAAGGCGCCGCGCACCACCGAGTGCTGGCGTCCCTGGCGCGCCTATGCGGCCATGTATCTCTGCGGCGCCAGTCCGGCGGGCTACCAGCTTCGCGTGTAGTCAACCTTAAACACGACGTCGTTGATCGCTGCGCGATCAAACCGCTTGCTTACTACTGAGCCACGACCGTAATTTAGCTAGCGGGAGAATCGTTCTCTAACAGCGCGCCCCGCGCGGCCTACCAGCTTCGCGTGTAACCGATGCTGGAGGTTGTGTACCACGGAACGGTCACGATCTTGTTGAACGTCTCCTGAATCCAGATGGAATTATGATCGTTGAAGTGGACGATGGCGCCCAGCGCCTCGCCATCATAGAAGCGGTTCTCCACGGACGCGTTTCCCGTCAGGCTGGTGATGCCGCCCTGAATCCAGGTATAGCCGGTGACCCGTTTCGTCCCCGGAAGAGCGAAATTCTTCATCAGCCCCAGCGCCTCGGTGTGCGACCCGAAGTCGGTGTGCAGGAACCCATGCGACCCGGCGTTTTCGTAGGTGTAAGCGAACGTGATCTCGTCCCCGATCGGGTCCTTGCTCAGGAATCCGAAGGTGTGGCCCAGGCCGATATTGTAATTCGCCTTCGGCTCCAGACCCGGCCGCACCAGGTCCGACCCGAACATCACGAACAGGTCGTTGGATGTCGAGGAACTCGGAGATTCCGAAGTAGACTGCTGGCTCTGGCCGAGGGCCATGGCGACGGCAAAGAGCGTGCAGCACGCGATGCGGATGGGTGTCGGCATGTCATCCACAGTAGACCCGTCAGCCGCGCTTGACTGGCAAATTGCGGACATCATGGCGGGCGCCGTCTCCCGCACGGACAGGCTACAATCGAGACTGTGAAGATCCGCAAGAAGGCGAAGAAGAGCCGCGCGCCGCAAATTCTCCCCAATAGCGCGCGGGATCTCCATCGGCCGAAAATCGACGCTCTTTGCGCCAAGGTCGCTGCCTTTCAGGTTGTGGATGAGCCCTTGGAACCTACCGCGATCGACGATCGCGCCGATCCCGGCAAGCGCTTCTGAACCCACTCTGGCGGGCTTCAGCCCTGGAGTTTGGCAATTCACTGCATGTTGGCCAACCCGGTGGGGCAGGCAATCGTGCCTGCAGGCGGCCTTTCAGGCCGCGAGTGGAGTTTGGCCGTTTGCTCACCAACTGGCGGGCTGAAGCCGGCTGAAGCCCGCCCCACCGGTGGCGCGGGCTTCCGCCGGCTTCAGCCCGCGAAAGTGGGACCCACTACCCCCGCTTCGCGAATTGCTTGCGGACAATCGTCAGGAACGCCTCCGCCGCGGGGTTGTCCAGCTTGGCCTTCATCCCGATATCGATCGAGGTCCAATGCCGCGACCGTATCCTTTTGAAGATCACGCCGGGCGTCGTGATTCTCGCCACACAGGCGGGCGCCAGCGACACGCCCAGCCCCGCCGCCACCAGTCGCAGCACCGTGGGCCACTGCGGCGCATCCTGCACGAAGTTCGGACGAAATCCCTCCGCCTCGCAACAGGCAACCGTGCGGTCGTAAGCCAGTGCGCCCATGCGCCGCGCAAACAGAACGAACGGCTCATCCTTCAACTCGGCCGCATGGATGGCCGGTTTGCCCGCCAACTGATGATGCGCCGGGAGCACCGCGACGAATGATTCCCGCAAGATGGTTTCCATGGTGAGCCCGTGGCGCGCTTCCCCATCGCGCAAGAATCCCAGATCCAGCGTGCCATCCAGCAGAAACGGCATCTGTTCCTCCGTGGCGCCCTCGCGCAAGCGCAATTCCACTTTGGGGTGCATGCGCCGGTAGCGCTGAATAGCTTTCGGCAGCACCGTGAACATCACCGAACCGGCGAACCCCACCGTGAGCGCGCCCTCCTGCCCGCTGCCCAGACGGCGCGCCATCTCGATGTCGTCATCCACCTTCGCCAGCGTGCCGCGCGCGCGCTCCAGGAAGAATTGCCCCACGCGCGTCAGGCTGGCGCCGCGAGTTGTCCGGTCGAACACCGGGTATCCGAGGGCCCGCTCCAGGTTCCGGATCTGCTGGCTCAACGGCGGCTGCGCCATCCCCAGTTTCTCCGCCGCCCGTCCGAAATGAAGCGTCTCGGAGACCGCCACGAAGTATCGCAGGTGCCGCAGCTCGATCTTGTCTTTCATATCGAATTCGTCTCAGTATAGATGATTCGGATATTGGACATATGTCTTCGGCTGCCGTATCGTGACAGGTGAGGGGGTTCGCATGTCGCCCGCAGTGAAACCGGTCACGATTCGTGAGTTTGAGCCAGGCGATGAAGCCGCCTTCCGCTGCCTGAACGAGGAGTGGATTGTCCGCTACTTCCGCCTGGAAGCGAAAGACGAGGAGGCCATCGCCGATCCGCAACGGAACATTCTGGCGCCCGGCGGCCGCATCTTCTTCGCCGCCATCGACGGCCAGTGCGTGGGCTGCTGCGCCCTCATCCCCTGCGGCCCGGGCGAGTTCGAAGTCGCGAAGATGGCCGTCACCGCGGCCTGCCAGGGGATGGGCATCGGCCGCAAGCTGCTGGAAGCCGTGGTGGAAGCGGCGCGCGCCGCCGGCACGCGCCGCCTCTACCTGGAAACCAATCACACCCTCGCGCCCGCCATCCGCCTCTACGAATCCATCGGATTCCAGCACGTGCCCCCGCGTCACGCCTCGCCTTACGCCCGCGCCGATGTGTTTATGGAGCTGGTCAACCCCTGACAGGCGAGCGGATTTCGCCCTTTCTAAGTCTCGCAAAATATGCTGACAGATGGCGCCCGCACGTGGGGCAGGTTGTCAACCTGCAGGACCCAAAGGGTATCCCTGGTAACCCGCTCCGGAGGGCCGTGAATAGGTCGCGACGGGCCGATTACCAATCGGCCGCAGGATGCCATCCTGCCCTACAGGGCGCGCTCGGCGTAACTCTGATTACGCGAGACTCAAATAGGTCGAAGCCTGCGGGCTGCGCGGCGCCAGCATTTATTCTGTCTTCTGACTCCTGTCTCCTGTCTTCCATGTCCCGCAGGGACATCGCAGGCAACCACGCGCCCTCAGAAAACCCCTTGACACCGTAGCGGCACAGTGCTATTTTTCTAGCATGCTGCTAGAAACACTACACGAGGCGACACGGTGAGTATCGGCACCGGACTCAGCCGGCGGGAACGCCAGATCATGGACATCCTCTACCAGGGCGGCAAGCTCTCCGCCGCCGCCGTCCGCGAGGCTATGCCCGACGCGCCCAGTTACTCCGCCGTCCGCGCCATGCTTCGTGTGCTGGAGGAAAAAGGCCACGTCAAGCACCAGGCCGAAGGCCTGAAGTATGTCTACGTGCCCACCGTCGCCCGTGACAAAGCCAAACGCTCCGCCGTCAAGCACCTGCTGGACACGTTCTTCGCCGATTCTCCCGCGCAGATCGTCGCCGCGCTCCTCGACGTCTCCGCCACCCGCCTCACGCGCGAAGAGCTCGACCGCATGTCCGAAATGATCGAAAAGGTAAGGAAAGAGGAAAAGTAAATGTCTCCATGGCTCGATATGTTACCCGGCGCCGCGCTCAAGAGTACCTTCGTAGTGGGAGCGGCATGGATGTTGGCTTGCGCGCTGCGCCGCCAGTCGGCCGCCGCGCGTCATCTGGTGTGGACCGCCGCAGCAGCGGCCCTGCTGGCTCTGCCCCTGCTCTCCGTTTCCATGCCGGCCCTGCGCGTGCGCACCGGCGCGCTGGCGCCGCTGGTCTCCACGGTAACGTTTCGAACCACCGCCGTGGCCACGGCCGGCGCCGCCGCTGCCTCCGATCTGCAAACCCCGGCGCAGGCCTCCAGCCGCACGCCACCCTCGTTCGATCTTCGCCCGCTGATCCCGCTCCTCTGGGCCGCGGGCACAGCCCTGGCCATGGCCCACATGCTGGCGGCCTGGGTGGTAATGTGGCACATGCGTCGCACCGCCCGCCGGCTGACCGACGCACCGCTCTTCCCCGCCCTGGCGCGAGCTCTCGGCATCCGCCGCAGCGTGGCGCTGCTCGAAGTCCCGGCCGGCGGCATGCCGCTCAGTTTCGGAGTGTTCCATCCGGCCGTCTTTCTCCCCGCCGACGCGCGGGAGTGGCGTGAAGATCGCCGCCGCGTGGTGATGCTCCATGAGCTGGCCCACATACGCCGCGGCGATTTGGCCACGCAACTCATCGCTCGCGCGGCCGTCTCGCTCTTCTGGTGGAACCCCCTCGCCTGGTTCGCCTGGCGCGAATTCGTCAAGGAACGCGAGCGCGCCGCCGACGATGTGGTGCTCACCGCTGGGGAACCGGCCGCCGATTACGCCAGCCACCTGCTCGAAATCGCCCGCTCCCTGCAGGTAGCGCCGCCGCTGGTATCGGCCGCGGCCGCCATGGCGCGCCCTTCGCAGCTCGAAGGCCGCCTGATGGCCATTCTCGACGCCCGCACCAACCGCAAATCCCCCGGACCGCGCGCCGCCCTCGCGGCCACCGTCCTGGCCGTCGCACTCGTCGCGCCCTTCGCCGCCTTGCAGGCGCAGGACAAGCCCGATGCCGTGATCCAGCCCGCGGTGGAAGCCACCATCCGCGCGGCCATCGAACAGCAGAACCACGAAATCCTCGATGCCGCCGCCGCGGCCTACACCGCCTCGCATAAGTACGACGACGCCCAACAGTTGCTCGAGAATTCGCTCACCATTCGCGCGCAGACCTCCGGCGACCACAGCTCGGCGTACGCCATCGGCCTCATGAAGCTCGGCGACCTCTCTGCCAAACGCGGAAAGACGGACGACGCCGTGGCCTTCTACGCCAGGGCCGTCGCCTTGGGCGACACTCCCGAAACCGCGCCCGGCTTGATCTATCTGGCCACAAACTCGCTGGCGAAGAAGGATCCGGTCGCCGCCGAAGGCTTCGTCGATCGCGCCCTCGCAGTGGCTCCCAAGGGCCCGCTCGCCGGACGCACCCTCACCGTGAAGGGCAACATCGCCGTCGCCAACTCGCTCGCCGGCGTGGCGGAAATGCAGTACCTACAGGCGCTGGCCCAAGACCCGCCCGATTCGCCCGAAGCCGCCCTCACCATGGAGACCTACGCGCGCCTGCTCAACAGCCGGGACGGCGGATTTCGCACCGGCGAGGCTCAAGCCATGCTCGACCGCGCTAAGCCCATTCGTCAGGCCGCTATCGACCGGATTACTACTCGTATCGCGAGCGCCGATCCCGTCGCCACTGTCGGCGCCGGCGTCTCGGCTCCCGTACTTACTAACAAGCGGGAGCCGGAATACTCCGAGGATGCCCGCGCCACCAAATTCCAGGGGACGGTTCTGCTCGGCGTAGTCATCGGGGCCGATGGCTTAGCCCATAACATCACTTTGATCCAGAGCTTAGGCTTCGGGCTGGATGAGAAAGCCGCGGAGGCAGTTACACAGTGGCAATTCAAACCCGGGATCAGCGGCGGCGTGGCCGTTCCGGTGAGGGCGAACATAGAAGTCAACTTCCACCTCTTATAGGAACGCCATGTGCAACGCGGCCGCAGTCCTCTTGCGATGCACGCTAGCCCTGATGGCGGCGCAAGGGGCGGCCGATAAGCTGGAGTTCGAAGTAGCCTCCGTTAAACCCAATCGGACCGGTGACAACTCAGGACACACTAACGTCCCCTTGGGTCCGGGAAATGTTTTTACCCCCACCGGAGGCTACTTTTCGATCGTCAACTATCCGGCCGCTGCCCTGATTGCCTTCGCCTACAAGATCACCGGCGACCAGGAACAATACCTGCGGTCTCACCTGCCGGACTGGGTTCTATCGGACCGTTTCGACGTCGCGGCGCGCGCGGCAGGCAATCCCACCAAGGACGAGATGCGGTTGATGGTGCGATCTCTGCTGGCCGATCGCTTTGCCCTGGCGCTCCACTATGAGTCCCGGCAAGTGCCCGTTTTGGCGCTGGTGCTGGCGAAGCCCGGCACGACCGGCCCGCAGCTTCGCCAGCACCCCGCGGACCCGCCCTGCACCACGCTTGCCACGCCACAAATACAAACCCTGGACGACGGATTTCCGATGCTCTGCGGCGGCCTCTTACCCCTGCCTCACGGCACCGGCCGACTTAGTAAGTTTGGCGCGCGCGCAGTTACCATGACTTTCATCGCCAATCAGTTGAGTATCATGGGACAGTTAGGCCGTCCGGTGCTGGATCGCACCGGGCTCACCGGCGATTTCGATTTCACTCTCGAGTGGTCGCCCGAACCCGCGAGCCCGCAAACCGTCGAATCGGATCTGCCGCCGGGGCCGCCTTTTCGCGAGGCAGTCGCCCAACAGCTCGGGCTCAAGCTGGTATCGCAAACCGGCCCGGCCGACTTTCTAATCGTGGACCATGTGGAGCGTCCCTCCGCGAACTAGGCAAGGGCTCGCCCTTGATATCCCTGCGTGATATGGAAGTCAGGAGTCAGGAATCAGAATGGCGATGACGCAACGGCGAACTAATCGCAGGGTGGGGCAGACTTCAGTCCTCCCCAGAGGGGACCCCGGGCTTCAGCCCGCGAACGGAGAGCGGGAGTTCGCCCCGACTCTCCTCACTGCTTGTAAACCGTCCCGCCCTTCATCACCATCTTGACCCGCCGGATGGCCGCGATCTCCTTCGTTGGGTCGCCATCCACCGCGATCAGATCCGCCAGCATCCCGGCCTTCACTTGGCCGATGTCCATGTGCAGCACCTGCCCGGCCACCGACGTCGCCGCCTTGAGCGCGTTCACCGCCGGCATTCCATAGTCCACCAGCATCTCCACCTCGCGAGCGTTGTCGCCGTGCGCAAACACGCCCACGTCGCTGCCGCTCATAATGGTCACGCCGGCGTCCAGTGCCGCCTTGAAGCTGGCCCGCTTACGCGCGATGCCCGCCGGCTCCGGCCCTTGCCCCTTGTGCCAGCCGCCGTACTGCGCAGTCGCGTCGCCCGCCGCCAGCGTGGGGCAGAGCACCACGTGATGTTCCGCCATTAGCTTGAACACTTCCGGCGTGCCGCCATCCCCGTGCTCCACCGTGTCGACCCCCGCCAGGATGGCCCGCCGCATCCCCTCCGGCGTCGTACTATGCACCGCCACCGGCACTCCCGCGCTGTGCGCTGTCTCCGCCGCCAGCTTCATTTCCTCGAGCGAAAACGTGGGGTGCGAACCCGGCCCCGGCCCCCAGCGATAATCGCCGTACAGCTTGATCCAATCGGCGCCGTGCCCAATCTGGTCGCGCACCACGTGCATCAGGCTGTCTACCCCATCGGCCTCTTCCGCGCCCTGCGGCACATGCCACTCCAGCGCGAAGCCCTTGGGCGCGTAGCTGCCTGTGGCCACAATCGCGCGCGTGGACACCAGCATGCGAGGGCCGGGAATAATGCCCTGGTTGACCGCCTGCTTCAGCTCCACATCGGCGTAGGCCGCGCCTTCCGTACCCAGGTCGCGGATGGTGGTGAAGCCCGCCATCAACGTGTCCCGCAAGTGATTGGTGGCGCGTGCCACGCGCAGCGCCAGCCCCTCGTGCGCCACCTGATCGTTCCACGGCGTCTCGTTGTAGGGGTGCAGCAGAACGTGCGAATGGCCCTCTACCATGCCCGGCATCAATGTCAGCCCGGGCAGGTCTATCACCTTGGCATCGGTGGTGTCGATGCCCGCCGCCGGGCCGGCAGCCTCGATGCGTTCGCCGCGCACCCGCACCGCCCATCCCTCCTCAATGGCATCGCCATCGAAGACCCGCGCCGGCCGCAGCACCGTAACGGAGGCGTTGGAATCGCGCCTCTGCCGCTGCGCCGGCGCCTGGCAAACGCCCAAAAGGAGAAACACTACAACTGCGCCGTACCATGTCCGCATGGAGCTAATGATAAGGCAGCAGCCGGCAGCCGGCAAACAGCAGACGGCTCCTGGCTGGTGGCGTAATTGTTGATTTCTGGTCGGCCCAGGGCGTTCAAAGTGGGGCAGAATGGCATTCTGCGGCCGATTGGCAATCGGCCTTCCGCTCTATCGATGGTGCGGAACCGGCGGGTTGCCAACCTGCCCTTACTTAGTACACCATTTCGCAAATACAGATGCGTATTCCGC
>CAZARO010000023.1:0-14146 GCA_964487165.1 uncultured Solibacteraceae bacterium
GGTCGATGGCGAACCTGCCGCGATTGCGGGCCGCCAGAGACCGGTCGATCATGCCTTTCACGTCGGCCCAATCGTAAGCCGCCAGGCGGGTGACCAGATAGATGGGAAACTGCGGATGGCGAAACGGCGCATCGCGTTTGCCGAAGAATGGGTTGGGCAGGGCGCCTTTGCGCAGAAACTTCGAGCCCTTCAGCTTCTGGTACAGCAGGGTCAATTCGGAATCCACCGACCCCTGCTCCGCTTCCTCCATCTTGCCGCCCGTGCCCGCGATTTTGAGCGGAAGGCCCGCCGTGAGCGCGATGTATAGCACCTTTTCCTGCAAGCCGCCCTTGGTCAGGCACTCGCCCACCGGCCGCTCGATATAGCGCTGAAAAGTGGGCCAGTCGATCTCTTCGTCGGTGGGGCTGTCCTGGTAGCAGACATTGCCCGCGGGCACGGACCGCAGCGGCCGGTAATAATCTCCGACCTGGCGGGAAAGGGCATCTTTCCGGTTGACCACCAGCAGGACGTTTTCGCCGGTCTGCGCGCACAGGGGAGCCGCCAGCAGCAGGATCGCGAGCAGCAGCATCATGGCTCCGATCTTATCACTGGCCTTTTTTGTAATCCCCGCCGCTGAAATATTTCTCCAGCCAGCAATACAGCGCGATGAACAGGTAACGGCTGCCCATCTCGCGGATTTTGAGCTTGGATATTCCCGACCGCCGGTTCCGCCAGGTGATGGGCATCACGGTCCAGGAGTAGCCGCGCACAATGGTCTTCAGCGGAAGCTCCACCGTGAGGTTGAAATGGGGCGAAAGGAAGGGGCGGCATCCGTCCAGCGCCTTGCGGCGGTATGCCTTGAAAGCGTTGGTGAAATCGTTCAGCGGAACGTGGAACAACAGGCGCAGAAACAGGTTGGCCATGCGGTTGATGAGCAGCTTGTGGGCGGGGTAATCGATCACCCCGCCGCCGCGCACAAAGCGCGATCCGAAGACCGCGTCGTATCCCTCGCCGAGCAGTTGCCAGTAGCGCACCACATCGCGGCAATCGTCCGACTCGTCGGCCATCATGATGACCACGGCATCGCCCTGGCTGTGGTCGATCCCCCAGATGATCGCCCGGCCGAACCCATGCTCGCCGGTATTCTGCACCGGCCGGAGGGTGGGAACGCGCGTCGCAAGCTCCTGCATCACGGCCCAGGTGGAATCGGTGCTGCCGTCGTCCACGGTGACGATCTCGTGCTCCACGCCGTGGAGGCGCAGTTCCACGTGCAGGTGTTCCACCAATGACGCGATGGCCCCTTCTTCGTTGCGGCAGGGGACTACGACGGAGAGAAGCTGGACTGGTTCCTTACTGCCCGGCGGCGTTCCACCCTTCACAATCCGCTCCGCTCCAGCCAATCGGGATTGCGCTCGGCGTGATCCGCAATCTCTTCGAGCAGCGCCGCCATCGGGGTACCCGGCTGCCATCCGAAATGACGCTCGCAATCGCCGCTGTCCATCACCACCCAGGGAATGTCGTAGGGCCGTTCGTTGAGGTCGGCGGTGACCGGGAAGGGCGCAAATCGGGCATCGCACCAGGCCGTCAATTGCGCCAGGGACATGGCGTTGGCGGGCCCGCCGCCGGCGGTGTAAATACGCTGGCCGGCCTTGCGGTCACGGCGCATCTGGAGATCCAGCAGTTCCGCCAGATCGCGCGGATGGAACGCGTCTCGCAGCTGTTTCCCCGTGCCGTCGAAGCCGATGTAACGCAGGGGCCGCCGGCGCAGGTGGGCGTTGATCCAATAGGCGAAAATCCCCTGCTCGGGTGTGCCGAACTGCCCCGGGCCGGCCAGAACGCCGCAGCGATTGATCCACACCGGGAATTCGAACGCCTCGCCGTACTCCAGGGCCATCGTTTCGCAGGCCAGTTTCGTGCCGCCGTAGAGGGATACAGGGGCTTGGGTGGAGAAATCGACCCCGATGCCGCGGGCGGAAACGCCCGTGGGAAGGTCAGCGGTATGGTCCAGGTAGAATGAGTCTAGGTGCTGTTTGAGCGGCAGAGATCGCAGCGCGGCGATAGAATAGACGCGGCTGCTCGAAAGCAGCAGCAGGCCCGCGCGGTGAGCCTTGCAGTACTCCAGCACGTTGACGATGCTGGCCAGGTTGTGTTCGAACAACTGGCGGCTGCTGACGTTGCCCTTGAGGCCGGCCAGCACGCTGGGGTTGGCGGCGGCATCGATCACCCAGTCGGCCGCTGGCAAAGCTTCGAAGTCGCTGGCCTGGCGAATATCGCCCTGAACGAACTTCACGCCGAGCTTGCGCAGCCGCACGCGGTTGAGTTCCGACCCCGGACGATGAAGATTATCGATGCCGGAGATAGTGAGGCCTTCCCGCCGTTCCAGCAGCGCCTCCGCCACGGCGCTCCCGGCGAACCCGCAGATTCCCGTGATCAGGACCTTCATTGAATCGCCTTCTGCGGCAGACGTTCCATCCAACTGGTCGCGATCTCCTGAAAAATAACTTTGAGCGGCTTACTAATGTTCCAATTCGGATAGTGCGCCTGCATCTTAGTCAGGTCGCTGTAGTAGCAGATGTGGTCGCCAATGCGGTTTTCATCCACGTAATGCCAATGCATGGGCTTCCCGGTGACGTTCTCGGTCATGCGGAAGGCCTCCAGAATGGAGCAGGCATTCCCTTTTCCGCCGCCCAGATTATAGACTTCGGCCACGCGCGGGGCTTGGGAGAACTCGTACATGAAGCGCGCCACGTCTTCGGAGTGAATGTTATCGCGGACTTGCTTCCCTTTATAGCCGTAAACCTTGTATTCGCGTCCCTCAATCCCACACTTGATCAGGTAACTGAGAAACCCGTGTAACTCCACGCCGGAATGATTCGGCCCGGTGAGGCATCCGCCGCGCAGGCAGCAGGTTGGCATGCCGAAATACCGTCCATACTCCTGCACCATTACGTCACCCGCCACTTTGGAGGCGCCGAACAGCGAGTGCTTGGACTGATCGATGGAGAATTCCTCGGGAATGCCGTTTTCGAAAGCCGGATCGGCATAATCCCAGCGGGTTTCCAGCTCGCGCAGCGGAATAGTATTCGGCCGGTCGCCATAGACCTTGTTAGTGGACATGTGGATGAAGGGTGATTCCGGGCAAAACTGCCGCGCGGCTTCCAACATGTTGAGTGTGCCCACGGCGTTCACTTCGAAATCGAGGAACGGAATGGCGGCCGCCTTATCGTGCGAAGGCTGCGCGGCGGTATGAATAATCAGGTTGGGGCGCAGTTCCTTCAGCAGGGCGAGGACACCTTCGCGGTCGCGGATATCGAGCGCCTGATGGCGGTAGCCGGGGATCTCGCGCCGCAGGCGGGCGAGCACCCAGGAGGTATCGCCTTCGGGGCCGAAGAAAACCGCGCGATGGTTGCTATCGATTCCAAAGACCTGAAATCCATGGCGCGCGAAGAAGACCGACACCTCGGAGCCGATAAGGCCACACGAGCCGGTCACTAATACTGTTGGATTAGGCATTCACTCGATTATATTCGACGGCGCGCCGGCTAATGCCCCGTCAGCGTCTTTTGGAGCCAGGCGATCATCTCCGGCTTCCAATGTTGCATGCCGGGCTCCTTCCATCCACCCATTCCATGGCCTCCGCCTTCGATGGTGATAAGGTCGCAGCCCGCGCCCACTTTGTGCATAGCCTCGCACATAGAGATCGATTGGTCGTACGACACCTGGTCGTCCTTGGTGCCGTGAATGCAGAGAAACGGGGGCATTCCTTTGTGAACGCCTGTGATCGGTGAGCCGGCGAGCAGTTTCTTGAGACCGGCCTCGTCCAGCTGATCCACTCCGAAGAAACGAATGCCGCCGCCGTTAGCCGCGTGCCGATTAATAGTGGCCATGTTGAACGCTTCCGGGTGGTCGCGGCGCTGCAACGCGAGCTTGCCGTAATCCACCGGGCCATAGAAATCGACCACGGCCGCCACGCTCGCACCGGCAGCTTCGTGAGTGCCCGCGTAGTTCACCAGATACCCGCCCGCGGATTCGCCGACGATCGCGATCTTACGCACGTCCACGTGATATTCGGCGCTATGGGCCTTCACCCATAAGATGGCGGTGTTGACATCGGCCATAGCCTCCAGGAAATGGGCTTCGGGAGCCAGGCGATAGTCGATGCTGAACCACGCGATCCCCGCGTTTGCGAGCGGCTCAAAGAGCGGCGCGACATTGGTGCGGCGGCTGCCCCCGTCGAACCCGCCGCCGTGGATCAGGATGGCCGCCGGAAAGGGACCGGCGCCGTCGGGAATATGGAGATCGAGCAGCAGGGGGTGGACGCCGGGGTGGGCGAATTCGATATCCTGCCGGTCCACGGAGCCGGCGGCCAACAGTGCCATGGCGGCAAGAGGCACTAAAGCGGAGATGCGCATGGCCAGTGATTGTATCGCATTTACTTTCGCTCCCGGTGCGGAATGCGATACCGTGAAAAGTGAGGACTGACATGCCGTCGAAGCTTAATTCCGAAATGATCACCGCCGCTATCGCGGGCTATGAAGCGCAGAAGACACGCATTGAAGATCGCATCGCCGAAATCCAAGCACTGCTGACTGGCCGTTCCGCCAGAAAGGCTTCCGCGCCGGACACGCCCGGACGCAAGCGCCGCAAGATGAGTGCCGCCGGCAGAAAGGCGATTGCCGAAGCGCAGCGGAAGAGATGGGCGGCTAAGAAGGCAGCTCCAGCGGCGGCTCCCAAGAAGAAGCGCAGGCTCTCGGCGGCTGGCCGGAAAGCTATCATCGACGCTACCAAGAAGCGCTGGGCCTTGAAACGCGCCGAGGCTGAGCAGGTTAAGTAAGCCGGGGTCCGCCGTGATATCGCCACGCGATATGGAGTCAGGAGAGGGAGTTGGATGATTCGCTGATCGACCGCTCCCTCGCGGTCGCGGCTCGGTAGGCTCTGGCAAACACAGAGGCGTCATTCCGAGCCGGAGTAGTGAACTTGACAGCCGCACGTGCGGCACAGTGTCTCGCTACGCGTCGACGCCCAGCCTTTATTCTGTCTCCTGACTTCCCCTACTCCTGACTCCTATATCCCGCAGGGAAATCCGGAGGCACCGCCTCCGGCGCCTATCTGCGGCGATGCGTTGGCGAGGTCCGCGAAGTGCTCGGCGCGAAGTTGCTGTCGCCGGAATAAACCGCTTGCACCGCGTCGGTAACCGAAGTCAGCGTGGTGGCGGCGACGCCCCCGGTCAGATCGACGGTCGCGAGCACCGCTTGCGTCACGCTATCGACAAACTGCACACTGCCCGTCGGAGTGCCTGCGCCGGGCGGTAAGGGAAAGACGACCGCCGTCCAGGTAGCCCCGATATTGGTCAACTCCGTCACCGTGGCGGCGAGGTTCACAGTAAGTGAGATGGCGGCCGATTGAGCGGCCGGCCAGTTGGAGTCCCCGGGCCACGTGGCGGAGATCTGGTGGGTTCCCACCGCCAACGTGACCACCAGGTACGCGTAGTTTTGCGATAGCGGCCCCGTCCCAATCACCGTGGTGCCGTCCAGGAAGGTAACCGTACCGGCCGGCGCGGCGCTGACGTTGCCCGTCACCTGCGCGAAGAGTGTAATGTGCTGGCCGTAGACCGCCGAGTTCGTGCTGAGAGTCAGCTTCAATGTGTCAGTCGGGGTCGACGAGGTATTGACGACCTGCGTGTACACCGAGGACGATGACGGTGCGTTATTCGCGTCGCCGCTGTAGTTGGCGGTAAGAGAGTGCGAGCCGGCGGTGGTGAAGGTGGTAGTCAGAGTCGCCACCCCATTGGAAATGGGCGCGCTTCCCAAATGGGTAGTGCCATCCACAAAGTCCACACGGCCGGTAGGCGCAGGCGCCGTGGAGGCGACTGATATCGATGCCGTGAGGGTCACGGACTGGCCCGTGTTACTGGGGTTCGGGCTGGCGGTAAGATTCACGCTCGTGGCCGTAGGTACAGGACTGCTGCTGCCCTGGAAATTCCCGTCGCCGGCATAAGTCGCCGAAAAGCTGGTGCTGGTGATGTTATCGGTGTTGAGGGCGGCATTTGAAGTGACGTTGCCCGAATTGTTAGGAACCAGCGTGCCGGTGCCGATCTGGTTGGTGCCGCTCAAAAACTGCACGGTCCCGGTGGGGTTGCCGTCCACCAGGCCGGAGGCGCCCATCACCATGAAGTGGTACGGTCCGCCGGTGGGCGGTTGGGCATCCCCGACGGTGGCCACCAGGCCGCCCTCCGAGGGGAGCAGGACCGCGCTGACTCCGGAAAGCGTGGTAGTCGAAGGCACCTTGGTGATCTGCTCGGTGACGGAATTCATCGAGGTGGCTGGGGCGTAGTTGGCATCGCCGCTGTATTGCACGGTGATCACGTGTGAGCCGGCTCCCAACACCATGACGTTCGCGGCCGGCGGGCACGTCAGCAGACATACCAGCGGAGTGGCCAGGGGCACGGGGATGGGCAGGGTCCCGCGTCCGCTGCTATCCAGCGTAGAAGTCCAATTGAGGTTTTGAGAGCCATCGAAGAATTGCACGCTGCCGGTAGGTGTCGGGCCGCCGGAGGTCGCCGGCGCTACCGTCGCGAGAATCGTAAATTTCGCTCCGTAAGTAGTCGGGTTGGAACTGGAAGTCAGCGTGAAAGTGACCACCCCGCTGCCGAGGCCGGTAGTAGGCGAGTTACTGCCGTTGTAGTTAGTATCGCCGTGGTACACCGCCTCGATGGATGCGGGTATCGGAGAGGCCGAGAAGGTCGCGGTGGATTGAAACATCCCGCCGGGTATCAGCGGGGCACTCCCCAGCAGGGTCGCGCCATCGTAGAAGTCCACCTTGCCCGTAGGGCTCGAGCTCAACTCACCAGGCGCGGGGATGCGGAAGGCGGTCTTCGATACCGAAGCTTCATTAATGCTCACCGTGGCCACATAGATCGACGTGTTAGTGGGGGTGGGCACCGGAGATAAGGCTACGGCCGTCGAGGTATTCGCCTGGGTCACCATTTGATTCAAAGTCGACTGTCCGGGCGCGAAGTTGGCGTCGCCGGAGTAAGTCACGGTAATGACGTTCGACCCCGTGGCCAGGCCCCAAGGCAGGGCCGGGGACGCGGTGGGAGTTGGCGACGGCACGGTGATGGTGGCGCTGCCCGTGCTATCCAGCGTGGCGCCGCCCAGAATGTCCGACCCCGGTACCGATGCCTGCACCGTTCCGCCGGGGACCACGCTGCCGGCTACCGCGGGAGCCACCTTTATGGTAAGCGTCACGGGCTCGGCGAAAGTGGATGGATTCACGCTGGATGTGACACCCACGGTTACCGCAGCGAGAGTGGGGATGGTGGCCGCGGGCGAGGTGCTTCCGGTATAGTTGGCATCGCCGTTGTAAACCGCGGTGAGGACGGCGGTAGAGGGAAACGGCTGGCTGACAGTGAGCGTGGCGGCAGATTGGAAATGGCCGTCGGGAATCAGCGGCGCCGTCCCAATGACCGTGCTGCCGTTCAGGAACTGCACGCTGCCGGCGGGGTTGGAAAGTCCGGCATTCGCGGCGGGAATCGCAAACGCAATCGAGCTCACCGTTGGCTCACTGATGGTGACCGTCGCGGTGATGCTGGTATCGGACGGCGAAACGGTAGCCGCCGTGGCGGTCGCTGCCTTGTCTACGGTCTGCGTCAAAGCAGTCTGCGCGCCGGCATAATGGGTGTCGCCGCTGTAGGTGAACGTGACGGAGTCCGACCCTGCCGGAAGGCCCCAGGGGATGGCGGACATCGACGCACTCGGCACGGTGATCGATCCTTTTCCGGTGACGTCGAGGGTCGTGCTGCCGAGGTTGAACAGGCCGAGCAGGCTGGCGGACACGGTGCCGGTAGCGACCGCCCCGCCGGAAGTCGCCGGCGCTACCGTGACACTGAAAGTGACCGGTTCGGCGAAGATCGACGGATTGACGCTCGACGTGACGGTGAGGTTGACCGAACCCTTGCCGCTTACCACCGGCGAGGACGTGCTGCCATTGTAGTTGTCGTCGCCGGCGTAGACCGCGGTGAGCGAAGCCGGAGCGGCCGTGACCGTGAGAGTCGCGGTGGCCGTAAACAGCCCCGATGGAATCAGGATGCCTGTGCCCAACGGGGTGGTTCCATCGTAGAATCGCACTGTGCCGGTGGGCTCGCTGCTGCTCAGAATACCCGGAAGGGCGAACTGGGTGGTCGCGGCTGAGGGTTCGTTAATGCTCACCGTGGCGGAAAGGTGGAGCGGTTGGGAGGCGCTGGCCGCCGCCGTGGTGGTGGTGTCGGCCTTGCTGACAAACTGGGTGACCGTGGCTTGCGCCGACTTATACTTGGTGTCGCCCGGGTAGGAGAACGTGACGCTGTCCGATCCGGCGGCCAAACCCCAGGGCGGAGTGGCCATCGCGCTGGGCGTCGCAGGTACCGTGATGGAGCATTTGCCCGTCCCGTCCAGCGTGCAACTTCCCACGAGATAGGGGCCCAGGAGCGTCGCGCGGACCGTTCCGGTGGGCACCGCGTCAGTGGAGGCGGGCGCGGCGACGGCGACGCTGAAGGTAACCGGAGCAGCGAAAACCGAGGGATTCGCGCTGGAAGTCACCGTTATGGTGACGGCGGTCGCAGTGGTGGATTGCGCGTGCAGCGGAAAGAGTGCGGCAGAAAGGAGCAGAGCCGCGAACGAGGCAGCGGGCCTACGACTGAAGCAGAACACAGAGTCCTCCTTACCTGAACGGATCGGTATCAGGACGCGGCGGGACTTAAAAGGTAGCTCCTGGCGTATAACAGTTCAAGGCCCCCTTTAGTTAATACTGTCGGCAAACTCACAACTCCAGCGCCCCGGGATTCGCCACCGTGGAGACGTCTCCCAGCGGTTCGCCCAGATACCGCCGGCGAATAAGACGGCGGACGATCTTGCCGCTCTGCGTTTTCGGCAACTCGTCGACCACCAGGATCTCGCGGGGGCGGAACATCTGCCCCAACACCCGCGCCACCGTCTCGCAGACCGCGCTGCCCTCTACCGCCGCGCCCGGACGTGCCACGGCATAACCCACGATGGCCTCGCCCTTCACCTCGTCCGGGACGCCGATGACCGCGGCTTCCGCCACGCCGGGATGCTGCATCATGGCGTCTTCCACTTCCGCCGGTCCCACTTTGCGGCCGGCCACGTTCATGCTCTCGTCTGCGCGGCCGGGCAGCATCCAGTGGCCGTCCTGGTCGACACTGGCCCAGTCGCCGTGGTACCACATGCCCGGAAATCGCGACCAGTAGGTTTCGAGATACCGTTGCGGATCGTTCCAGATGCCGCGCGTCATGGACGGCGAAGGCGCGGTGCAGACCAGATAGCCCTTGCGGCCGCGAACCGGGACGCCATTTTCGTCGACCACTTCGGTGGCCATACCCGGCGCCGGCCCGCCCAGCGTGCAGGGCTTCAGGGATTGTATAGGCAGAGGCAGCAGGAAGCAGCCGACAATTTCGGTGCCGCCCGAGATATTAATGATGGGGCAGCGCCGGTGCCCCACCTGCTCGAAGAACCACAGCCACGAGGCTTCATCCCACGGTTCGCCGGTCGACCCCAGCAGGCGCAGCGACGGCATGGGCGGCGGCGCGGCAGGCGCTTTGCTCAATACGCGGATGGCGGTGGGCGAGACGCCGAAAGTGGTGATCCGGTGCCGCTCGATGGTCTCCCAGAGGCGCATGGGGGTGGGAAAATCGGGCGCGCCGTCGTACATAAAGATGGTGCCGCCGAAGAGGTGGTTGCCCAGGATGCTCCACGGGCCCATCATCCAGCCGATGTCGGAGAGCCAGAAGAAGCGGTCGTCCGGCTGGTGGTCGAAGGCGAGCCAGATTTCCTTGCCCATTTGCGCCAGGCATCCGGCGTGCGTGTGGACTGTGCCTTTGGGCCGGCCGGTGGTGCCCGAGGTGTACATAATGAAGGCGCGCGCCTCCGATTCGAGCGCGAGCGTGGGCGCCTCTTCGGGTTGGCCGGCGAAAAGCGGGCCGGCGCCCACCAGCACGGTGGGGATTCCGGCCGGGATCTTCTCGAGGAGGGGCAAATGTTTGCCGCGGCGCTCCAGTTGTGTCGAAGTGAAGAGGACGCGTGCGCCGGAATCCTCCAGGCGGGTGGCGATGGCGCCCGCGCCGAAGCCCGCGAAGATGGGGACCACCGTCAATCCGGCCTTGAAACAGCCATATAGGATGGCGAGAATTTCGGGGACCATCGGCAGGCATAGCGCGACACGGTCGCCGGGTTCCAACCCCATGGCGCGCAGGCCGTTCGCCACGCGATTGGCGTCGTTTCGCAGGTCGCGGAAGAGGATTTCCCGGGTGGCGCCGTTTTCACCCTCCCAGAGGCAGGCGATGCGGCCGGAATCGGCCCAGCGGTCCAGGCAGTTGTGGGCGATATTGAGCCGGCCGCCAACGAACCATTGGGCCCATTGAGGGCCGCGGCTGGCGTCGAGCACCTGGCGGTAGGGCGCGAACCACTCGACGCCCATTTCGCGCATGAGTTCATCCCAGAAGCGCGCGGGATTTTCGCGGCTGAAATGCAAAAACGCCTCGCGGTCCGTAAACCCGAGACGTTGCATGAAGCGCCAGACGTTGGTCCGCTCGATGAACTCGCGTGAGGGCTCCCAGATCATGACGAGGCAGGTCTTGAGGCCCGCCCCACTATTCTAGACCCAAGACTGTGCTTTTAGCTGCGGCGGGCTTCAGCCGGGTGCTGAACTGATCTGGGGGCTCCTTCGTACTAAACCCCGCAACCGCTCCTTTGCAGCCGCGGCTCAGTAACGGGCCTCGCACCTTTGCAGCAACTTACTGAGCCGCGACCGCAAGGGAGCGGTTTCCTGGCGACTAATCCCCCAAAACCGTTAAGCGCCCGCTGCAGCCAGGCTTTCAGCCCGCCGATAGCACGGCGCGCTGCTGGCGCCATGCCAGGCTGAGGAGTCAGGCGAGTTTGGTTTCGTTGGAGTGGCCGTGGTAACAGGATCTCCGAAGAATCGCCTTCACATGGCGGGCGCGCTAAAGTCCGCCGTGACCGGCGGGTTGGCCAGGTCAGGGCGGACGAACTGCAGCGCAGCGAAAACAGCCAGCAACGAAATGACGATCACTCCTGCCCGATTCCGCCCTCGCCGGGTGGTCACCGGACGTCCTGCTTCGTTGCCGCCATCCGGAGACACAGGGCGCTCAGCAGGCAAAGCAGACCCGCGGCGGCGATGAGAGGCAGATTGCTGGCCGTCGCCGGCAGCGCCGGGGCTGGTGCCGGATCGGCAGGAGCAGGCGCGGAGATGGCGAACACTTCCGCCACTTCCACTTCCTCGTTGGTCGGCTTTTGGGCCTTCAGCGGAGCGGTCTTCATGGCTACCACGTGCGGTTCCTGCAGCGTGACAGCAGGCATGGTGGTGTTGGCCGCGAGTTCGGCAGGCATCGACGGCACAGGCGTATTGTTGACCTTAGCCAGGGCCGTGGCTTTCGGTTTCGGATACACAAAATCGTGGCCGTAGTTTTCGCCCGGATAGAACCACGCCTTCACGGCCTCCGGGCTGTTGGCGGCGCGTTCGTCAAAGGTGATGATCGCCTTGCCGGCGGGCTTCACCCGGTAATCGGAAATCGCGAGAAATGTCCCGTATAAATGGGTCTCGTTTTTGTTGAACACCTGTACGATATTGCGGTCCGACGACGAATCGGCCAGCTTGAATACATAGGTTCCGGGCAGCAAAACCTGGCCCGGCACCTCGACCGGATTCTTGAAAGTAAACACCGTCTTCTGGTCCCACGCGTCCGCCTTGGCAACTGGCAACACGGCGCCCAGAACAGCAATACCGAACACCAAGAGTACACTCGTTTTCATCTTTGTCTCCTTGTGGCGATTGGCCGTATGCCGGCCGGTAATTCGCTACCGACACAGAAGGGCACTCCGGCAACCAAAGGCCGGCCGCCGCTTCCCACACCGGATTGCGCCAGCGCAACCCATTGATCTGCCCCGTGTTGCGGCCCGCAGTGCGCGGGCGCCGATTCTCCGGGGCCAACGCGGCCCGTGTCCGAAGTGTCGGCGAACCGCCATTACCGGCGCTCGCGCGACGAAGGGTGAACTGCCGGGGCAAGCGTCGCTGCATCGTCTCGTCTGTCCGCATATGAACTCACACCACCCCTCCGGGTGTCTGACGTTGCTGATAAAGGTTCCTGCGCGAAAGAGTTAGCACTTGGACGCCAGCGTGCATCGGAAGCTGGCGTCATGAAAAACGACCGACCCAGTGGCGGATTCAGCCGCCGTTCCGTTTTAGGAGCCGCTGCGGCAGCAATTAGTGGTGGTGCAGCGATAACACAAATAGCCCTTGCGCAAACGCGGGAGGAAACCCGCAAGGGCGAGGCCAACCATTCGGCCGACAACCCCGGACCGATCAACCGTGCGGTCGCCGGACAGACTCCGAATTCCGAATTGCCTCCAATCACCGACAGCGGCGATGTGATTCCCATCTGGTATTCGTTCGACCTGGCACATCGCCGCGTGCAGGATGGCGGCTGGACGAGACAAGTCACCGAAAAAGAGTTGCCGTCATCCAGGGACATCGCCGGCGTAAACATGCGGCTGACGGCGGGAAGTTACCGCGAGCTGCACTGGCACACCGCCAACGAGTGGGCCTACATGCTCTACGGCAACGCGCGCGTGTCGCTGCTCAATCCCGATGGAACTATTTTTATCGGCGACGTCAGCGAAGGCGACTTGTGGTACTTCCCTACCGGTTTCCCGCACTCGATTCAAGGTTTGGGGCCCGACGGATGCGAGTTCCTCCTGGTGTTCGACGAGGCCACGTTCTCCGAATATCAGACTTCCCTGATCTCTGACTGGCTGGCCCACACGCCGGCATCGGTGGTCGCGCACAACCTGTGCATTCCCCCATCGGCGGTGAGCAAATTGCCGGAGCATGACCTTTACATATTCCCCGGCACCGTCCCCGGGTCGTTGGAAGACGATAGGAAGGCGGTCGGCGGCGAGGCCGTCGCTTCCAAGATCGACTACACCTTCCGCATGAAAGCCATGGCGCCGACGAAAGAGTCTCCGGGCGGCGACATCCGGATCGTGGACTCGCTGAATTTCCCCGCGTCGAAGGCGATCGCCTCGGCGCTGGTGCGCGTGAAGCCCGGCGGCATGCGCGAAATGCATTGGCATCCCAACGCCTCGGAGTGGCAATACTGGATCGCCGGACAAGGGCGCATGACCATGTTCGGATCGTCCGGCAACGCGCGCACTATGGATTTTCACGCCAACGATGTGGGATATGTGCCCGCGGTCGCCGGACACTACGTGGAGAACACCGGCAACGAGGACCTGGTCTTCCTGGGAATGTTCAAGAGCAGCTACTACTCCGATGTTTCCCTCAACCAGTGGATCCGAAGGCTCCCGCCGCTCATCACCAAGGAGCATTTGCGCCTCGATTCCAGTGAACTGGCGATGATTCCCAGGGACTATTCCGGAGTCATCGCGAAATAGCATGACTCGGAACTCAAGTGTGAAAAGGAGAACTTACAAATGGGAAAAAATGAGTCCACAAAAGTCGAAGAGCGGGAAGAGCGGGCGGCGCTGCCGCCCACGGACGTCGATCCGAACGGCGTCACCGCCATTACGAAATCGCTCCGCGAGCTGCTCGCGGATGTCTTTACGCTCTACGTGAAGACCAAAAACTTCCACTGGCACATGTCGGGAGCTCACTTCCGGGATTACCACCTTTTACTGGATGAGCACGGCGACCAGATTTTCGCCATGACGGACGCTATCGCGGAGCGCGCGCGCAAGATCGGCGGACGAACCATTCGCTCCATCGGCGAGATCGCGCGCTATCAGCGCATTCACGACAACGAAGATGAATTCCCCACCGCCAAGGAGATGCTGTTGGAGCTTTGCGGCGACAATCGGCACCTTACGCAATCCATGCGCGCGACGCATGAACTGTGCGAAAAGCACAACGACGTGGCCTCGTCCAGCCTGATCGAGACCTGGATCGATGAAACGGAACGGCGCACGTGGTTCCTGTCGGAGACGGTCTCAGGCCTGTAAGGAGGGACTTCGCCCTTGAAATCCTTTCAGGATTTGGAAGACAGAAGCGGCCCCTGCGGGTCCGAAGAAGTCTGACAGCCCTAGCGGCTGTCGCTCGGCTTTGGCCTTTCGTGGGGCAGCCAATCCTGGCTGCAGGCCGG
>CAZARO010000024.1:0-14124 GCA_964487165.1 uncultured Solibacteraceae bacterium
TTCCAAGATTCAAGGAACGACGTACTCCACGGTGGGGCTAGGAGCGGTAATCAGTCGCGCCACGGACGCCGGCAATTTCGCCGTGCTGTTAGGCGCGACGGTGGTGATGGCGGCATTGGTGGTGACGGTAAATCGGCTGTTCTGGCGGAGGATGTACGGGCTGGCATCGACGCGGTATAAGTTGGAGGGGTGAGGCGGGGGCGGGGGGCGCTCGCCCAGCCCCGTGCGGGACATCGCGGGCGCGTCGGCGGGCAGATCCGCGAGATGGGCGTTTCCCGTCAACTTGATGCGCAAACCAAGCTCCGGTTAACGGTCCTGATCCGCGGTCTCTTGACGAAACCAAAACGTCTACGCGTCGGCCCTCACGTTGTATCCGCCACCATGTTGTTGTATGGTGAATGTATGGCGCGCTTGGTCTCGACAACGGTTCGGCTCGATGAAGAGGACGTTCGGGCTTTGAAGCGGGCTCGCGCGGCGGGGATCTCCGCCTCCGATCTGATCCGCAAGGGTCTGCGCGTCGTCGCGTCGCGCTACTATTCCGGCCGGCGGCCCCCCTCCACGCTTCTATTCGAGTCCACGAACAGCAAACTCGGCGACGAGTCCGAGCTCTTCCGGGACATCGAGGATTGATCCCGCCAGTCATTGCCGACACGGGCGGCCTGCTGCGCGCACTCGCCCGAACGCCAGCCGGCCAGCCGAGCTTTCCGGAATACGAACGAATCCTGACTTCGGCCGCGGCCGTCATCGTACCCGGACTCGTCCTCGCGGAAGTGGACTATTTCCTGCGAGCGGAGCGCAAGGCGATGCGCAAACTCATCGCCGAGATCTTCGATCCTGCCACACGCTACGAATACGAACTGCCGGGACCAAACGACATTGCCCGGGCGCTGGAGCTCGATGCCAAGTTTGAAGGTCTCGACCTCGGACTCGTTGACGGGATGGTCGCAGCTATCGCCGAGCGCCGCAGGGTTTACCGGGTTCTCACCAGCGACCGACGTGATTTTGGCGCCATCCGCGTCGGCCCCCGCCTCACGCG
Source organism: uncultured Solibacteraceae bacterium (assembly GCA_964487165.1). GTDB lineage: Bacteria > Acidobacteriota > Terriglobia > Bryobacterales > Bryobacteraceae > PALSA-129. The sequence continues at coordinate 1,037 of CAZARO010000024.1, forward strand.
CGCTCTAGAGCTCTTGCCGTGAAACCATCATCCATTTAGCAATTCGGGCGTTTTTCGCTCATGTGGTTATGGCGAAGGTAAAAGGTGGGCGACTGATCGTGATCTATCAAAGGGTTCACCTGGCCGGCACGCGTCCGCAGCGAGAGCTTGAGATTACCGGATCTCCTCAGTTGCCCGTGGGGTTCTCTCTATATGGTCGATGACAACGGTCGATACGGTGCCCGTATTAGATGTCAACCTGAGGCCGAGTTGGGTCTGAATCGCGGTGAAGAGGTCCTGTGGTGCCTCACCATCCGGCACGTAGGTGTTAGTTGCGTCTCCGCCACTCGCCACGGGAGCCATGGTACCCGGCGTGTTCGCGCCTTCAAGCGTGAACGTGAGGACGAAGTCGTATTTCGCTCTCAAGCCGGTCTCATCCGTCACAGGCCGCGCTAGGACGGTCGTTAGGCGGTTCGCCAAGTCCTGCATTGTCTGCTGTTGCGCGGTCAGCCGCGTCCGGCCGGGCATCATCATCGTGAACAGGCCCACACGCTTCTCCGCAATCACAGGGAAACCATCCGCGCCGATTTTGGGGCGCGCAGGCACCGCAGGCGGTTCCGCAGGCCCGCCATCATTCTCAGTGAGGGCTGCTGGCGTCGACTCCTTCAGCTTGGGGCCGTTCTTGGTCACCACCAAAGTGTAGATCGGCAGTTTTCTCGTCTCCCGATGTAGCGCCAATTGGAACCGATCCGCAACCAGGTTCTGCAACATCGTGCGGAATTGTTCCTTGGTCGTTTCCGGTGGCATCGTGGCCGAGATTTCAAATCTCGCGGTATCGATCCACCCCGGCCCGGCGACCTGGAATCCCTTTACATCGTAGGCGATCATCACGAGGTTCTTGAGGGTGAGATAGTGGTACCGAACGCGTTCCGGATCCTTTGTACCAGGGCCCCCGGTGATGCTGGGCCCGTCATTCGATGGCTTCGCCGGCTGCACCGATGCCGCATCGAAATTCAGCCTTGCGGACGTCTGGCAATAACCGGCCGATAAAAACACCAAAGATCCAGCGATTACGGTAGCTCTGAACATTTTCTTCCCTCCGATCTCAAGCTGCATTAGCTTCACACTCCAGGCTAAGGCTATTGGCTAGCAACGAGCGGTCCACATCCAAGCAGAAGAAAGCAAAGACTGGCACAATCAGCTCTTATCCAGGTACGGGATCGAGCCGTCCGGTTTCGGACAGGCTGCTCGCCCGCATTGAGTCGGTAGATCCTCGCCGACGGCGTAGCGTTTACGAATCCACCTTTGACGGGTTGTCGCCATCTCGTATAATGGCCCGACAGGGCTTGGTGCGAGGCTCGCCGTCATAAGCCCCGCGCGATAGCCGCAAGCTCGAAGAGGCACCCGCCGTTCAGTCTAGATCAAACGCGATTCGCAAAGCTTCATTGCGTCGAGTCATTGTCGTGGGCGTCAGTTCCCCACGTCTGCGAAGGAGACGCCTCTTATCGAGCACCCGAACCTGCTCTCCGAGAATCACCGAGTTCGCGTCCAACCCTCCCTCTGGCGCCATCACGAGCACCTGATTGGGGTAGATGCGTCGGCCCTCACGATAGGTGGGTGCAGGGCGCGGCACCCACGACCGTGCTGAATTCATTGATCGCATCGCGACTCACCACGACAACGGGCCGCGATCCGCGCTGCTCGGATCCCTCACCCGAATCCAAGCGAGCGTCATAAACCTCGCCCCGCTTCATAGTTCGCGGCTACCAATGTCTGACGCCTCGGGGCGGAAAGTCTCCGAGTCGGCTTGCGCGAACTCCTTGAGAATCTGATGTACGTCGCTCTGGTAGTCGAGATCCTCGGACATATATTGGAATTCCGCGTCCAGCGCGGACCGGCGCAGGTCCGCCAGTTGCCGGCGGATTGCGCTTTCCACCAATTCGTCCCTGTTCCGGGCAAGGCCTTCCTGTACCACCTTGTCAACCGCCGCCAGGAGGTCGGACGACAGCGTCAGCATCGTAGGTTCAGTGCTCATAGGCGCTCCCTTCTAACCAAGTAAACTCCTTTCGCTCAATTCCCGCAAGTTCTGTGCCAGCTCTGCCGCGACAGTTTCCTCCGGGCATCGCGGCGGAGTACTCCAAGATTCAGGGAAAGACGTACTCGACGGAGGGGCTGGGCACGGTGATCAGTCGCGCGACGGACGCCGCGAATGTCGGGGCGCTCGGCACGATACTGTTGACGGTGAGCGCGTCGATAGGTATAGGGCGGAGGTACCATACGGACATGGATATCGTGGATATTCAGCACGCGATCGAGGCACTCCCGCTCGAACAGCAGGCGGCTCTTTTGAATTGGCTGGCTGAAAGAGACCGCCTCCAATGGGACCGCGAAATCGAGCGGGATTTCTCGCCCGGCGGACGAGGCGCGAAGCTGTTGGAGCATGTCAAAGCGCAGGTTCGCGACGGGAAGTCGATCCCGATGGCGGAATCCCGGCGACCCCGGTGAACTTCCGTTCGTGTGCGCCACCGGAGTTTTGGAAATCCTACGACTCGCTCCCGAAAAACGTACAGGTACAGGCGGACGATAAATTTACGCTGTTCGAGCGGGACCCGTTTCATCCCTCGCTGGCGCTAGAGCAAAAAGGTGAGGTCTGGACTGTTGACGTAGGCCGCTCCTATCGCGTACCGCGACGGCAACGATTTCCATTGGTTCTGGATCGGCTCTCACGAGGCGTACAATCATCGGCTTCGGCGCTGGAAGTAAGGCAGACAGCTCGGTTGTGAGTTGCCGTGGAGTCCAAGAGATAAAAATCACCGATCTCGATGGGGGCGGGCTCGCCCTATATTCGGGCACTCACCCCGCCCGCCAGTACGTCGCGCGGCGAGCCGGCGGGCTGAGGTGCCCAGCGGGACCGCGGAAGAACTCGACGGGCTGGGCTCGCGGGTTTCCTCAAGATCCTTTCTTCAACTTGGACAGGCGACGTGCGGCGCGGACTTCCTCAAGCGGGTATCGCCCTCCGCTTCGTTCGAACATTTCCACCATCTTTTGTAGGTTCGCGGGAGAAGACGCGTGCGACTTCCGCAGCTTGAGCGCGCCCTCCTGCTCCTCTGCCCAGATGATTCGCTGCATCTGGACAATCCTGTAGAAACCCGGCTGGCCCAGCCTTTCAAGAGCGCCTTCGGCGGCCGTTAGAGTGGTGCCGAAGGGCAATTGAAGGACAACAGTCCATGCCCCTTGATCATTGTTCGCGGAGGGCGTCCATTGCTCAATCGAATAGTAGCCTTGTGGCATTTCTTGACCGTGGGAGCGCCCTCCTGGTTTGGGAGGGCGAGATGCAACCTTGAGGCTGGAGCCGGTCAGCCGGCCGCCATCGCACAAAGTTTGCTTTTCTCCGTGCTCGTCGGTGACCAATTCGTTCGTCGGCGCGAAAGTGGCCGGGTCGTCTACGCTTTCACCGTGTGGAACTCCCACCCTTTGCGGAAAGCGGGTTTCAGCAACTTATTGGCTTCCACATTGTTGGTGATGCGCATTTTCTCCGGGTCATACTCCAGCTTGCCTTCGTAGCGTAGCGCGATCACACCCAGCAGCATCCACTCCACAAAGGGCGAGGCGACGCCGAAGTTGGAGCAGGCCGGGTCGCCACCCTTGCACGCGCGGATGAAATCGCGCATGTGGCCGGGCGAGCGCGTGAGTAGAGGCGCCGGCATCTTGTAATCCTTCATCTTCTCTACCGGCAGGAGTCGAGTCACTTCGCCGTAGGTGCCTGTCGTCAGCATGCCCTTGTCGCCGATGAACAGACTGCCATCCGGAGTGGGGAAATCGAGCGGCGCGGTAGACGCCTTCAGCGCCTCGAACTCCGCCCAACTGAAAACGTGGCCCGGCGAGCGGAACTCGTCGGGATTGGGCCGCGTTGTGCCTCGCGGACGGTCGCCCCCGGACGGTGGATCGCCCAGCCACTCGCCTTCGGGCACACCCGGGAACTTTGGGGTCCCCTTGACGCCGTCGTACCAGAAAACCTTCAGCGGTGGCATGTCGCCATACGCCGCGAAATCGAAACGGATTACCGAGGCCTTGGGGAACATGAAGGGGCTGACGCCTTCTTTTTTTGTGCACTCCACGGACACCACCTTGCGGCGCGACAGGTGCAGCGCCATGTTGGGCGCCCCCAAAATGTGGCAGGCCATATCGCCGAGGGCGCCGCAGCCGAAATCGTAGAAGCCGCGCCAGTTGTGCGGCTGGTAGAAGAACCCGCCGTGCGAATCGGGTTCGGTCTGGCCGCCCGCGGTGAAGGGCCGCATCTCTGCCATGCCCAGCCAAAGATCCCAATCGAGAGTGGAGGGGATCGGGTCCGGCTTCGGGATCTCGGTGAGGCCCTGGGGCCAAATGGGACGGTCAGTCCAGGCGTGCACTTCCGTGACACTACCGATGTCGCCGTTCCAGATAATCTCGGCGCACTGGCGCGTGCCCTCGTTGGAGTAGCCCTGGTTGCCCATCTGGGTAGCCACCCCATATTTGGCCGCTCCCTCGCGCAATTGCCTCGCTTCCCACACGGTGCGGACCAGCGGTTTCTGCACGTACACGTGCTTGCCGCGCTCCATGCACCAGATGGCCGCGGTGGCGTGCATGTGATCGGGCGTGGCGACAATTACGGCGTCAATGTTCTTGCCTTCCTTATCGAGCATTTGCCGGAAGTCGCGGAACTTGGCCGCTTTGGGATACCGGTCGAAGGTGCGCGCCGCGCGGCGGTCGTCCACATCGCACAGTGCGACGATATTCTCGGTGGGGTCGGCGGCCGACAGATTCGAGCCGCCTTGGCCGCCGGAACCGATCGCCGCGAAGTTGAGTTTCTCGTTGGGGGATTTGTATCCCGCGGATTTGAGCGATGGCGTGCTGGTGAATCCCCTGGTGGGAATCGCTCCCGCCAGCAGACTGCCATAGAAGAAGTGCCGCCTTGTGAAGGCCATCTCAGAATCTCCTCATGTACACAGTAGCGCAGCGCAGCGCCGCGTGCGCGGCCGGGTTCGGGTGGCCGGTCCGACCCGCGGCTTTTGTGTCGGAGGACGGGCGCTCGCTGCGTCAGCCGGACCGTGAGCGCGACTGTGCGACGTGTCAGGGAAAAGTCCTACACTACGCACGTGGGCTGGTTACTGCGTCTGGGCGTTGCAAGGCGCACTGCTCGCGGACGAAGAGTAGACGATACCGGGGAGTGAGGCTACCCCAAGGCTGCCCCGAAGTTCACATTCAGCCAGCGTATCTACTATTTCGCATGGCTGCTCTCATCGAGAGATCATCGCCGTCATGACGGCATCCGACAGCCCGAGGTCTTTCAGGGCAACCAGGTCATCGGCCCCAAGCTGAAAGTTCGCGTTCGACGCCTTAATTCGATTGATGATTAAGTCATCGCTGGCGCCGGCACGTTTCAGCTTGAGCACGTCCAAGCTCGTCAGTGCCGGCTGTCCCGGCACCCTGGCTCGTGTCTCGATAGTCACCGGTGTTTTGGCCAGATCCTTCTTCATCCTATACACCAGGCGGCTGGCTACCTTTCGCAACCCCCCGCGCTGGTATTGCGAGAAGAATAGGGAACGATCACCGGCCTCGCCCGCCCATACTAACTGCTTGGTGCTCACGTTGATTAATTGGAGGTTGCCTTCGTTCTTGTCTTTACCGCCGAAAATGGAATTGAACCACTTGTTGTCAGCCGGTACCGACATGCCTGTAAGCACGAAGGATGCCTCTTTCTCGTCGGTGGTGACCACTAGAGATAGTTTTTGCTTGAGAACCTCAGCGGCGATGAAACCGTGCAGATTGCCTTCCGTGGGCGTGATGTAGAGTTTCGAATCGAGCGGCACGACCGGAGGTTTGGCGGTCGTCGCCGGCGTGGAGCCGGGACATCGCAACACGGAACTGAAAGGCACCGGTACGCACGGTGGAACCGTCTGCGCCCCGAGACGCGCGGTAACGCCGAGCAGGACCAGGAGAATAGATTGAGGTCTCATCTTTCCTTCCCTATTTCTCATCGGCTGAGTGGGTGCCGATTCTAGGGATTTTCACCCGAGCGGAGCGCTGGCCGGGAGCAACGGTTCCGAAGCACGCCGGCCGCAAAGTCCACGTTCGAAGGAGCCCCTACCGCTCGCTCCCATGTACGTGAGGGTGTGAGTGCACCTCGCTGCCGTGCCTGTGGCGGTGTGCGTGAATCAGGTTGCCTGCCTCAGCAGTTCAGGATCGGCCAGGATCGCCTCGCTCTGGCTGCAGGCACAACGCGAGGGGGGCTTCTCAATGCATCTGCCGGGAAGCCTTGCGCACAATTGCATATGCAACTATGCGACAATGAGCTTGAAACATATGTCCAGTGTGGTTGTTTGTGCAATGCCCGTGAGCTTGGCGAGAGCGGGTCAATTCGCCGGAAGGGCGCTTCCCAATGCGGAGGTGCGTACGTTCGCGGATCTCCTCCGAAAGGCCCCGATCGAGCCGGTGCTTGTCTACCTCACGCACCCGGATTTCGACCATCTTGAGGGCCTCCTCAAGACTCTAAAGCCAAATCCGTTACACGTGGTCATCTACTACGCGACGAAGCCCACACCGGACGAAGCCGCTCAACTCGGACGGCTGGTCGGAGAAGTCCGCCCACGGCATACCGCGGTCTTCTTCGACGCGAACGCGGCCGCGGCGTCCATACTTCGCCTGCCGCATCACGGACGTGCTACGGCAGCCGGTAAGTCCGAAAACCGACTCCGGCTGTTGCGCGAGCGGTTCGGGCTGACCCAGACAGAAATGGCCGGGGCCCTCGGCATGAGCCTGCGAAGCGTTCAGAATTGGGAGCACGGCAATACCGCCGCAAAGGGTCACCGCCTCCGTGATTTGGAGGAACTAAGGAGCGTTCTGGACGAGATCGTCCGCGGGCCTGATTTACCGGCTTGGCTGCGTTCGGAGAACCAGGCATTCAGCGGGCGCCAACCTCTAGAACTTATCGTTGAAGGAAAAGCTCGTGACATCCTCGCTGAATTCCGCCGTCTACAGGCGGGAGAGCCAATGTGAACTTAGGCCGCGCCGATAGGGCGCACTTAAAGGGATTGATTTCGCGGGCGTCACCACTTATAGGCGACTTCTTCCGATCGGTCGCATTCCGTCACATCCATCCGGATGAGTGGTTAGCGGGCAAGGAACGCGCCTGCACGGCGGACGATTCGTGCCGCGGGGCGTGGCGGCCGTGTATGCAAGCCTGGAAGAAGAGACGGCGCTCCGACAATGAGCGTCCGGCCGGGGTACTTTCCGAAGGCCATTCCCATTTCGAAGATGACGTTGGGACGAGCCTGAGGGGTGAGGCGCTTCTCATACTCCTGATCAGAAGGAGTCAGGTATCGCCTCCCTAGGCGAGCCATGTCGTCGCCGGTGAGCAAAATAACAGCGGCTTGTGCTTTCGAAAATGCGATGTCAACGACATGCCCAATGTATGGTGAGGTCTCATTCGTCATGTCGATGGCCTCCTCCCATTCGATGGGGTTGAGGTCGATCGCGCGCAAAAATGCGAACATCGCATCCCGCGCTTGCATGTTCCGGCCATGCACGACGAAAACCCGCCGCGTGTTAACAGCCTCGGCCTGAAAAGGCTGGACATCCTTTCCTTTTGTTCCTGCGAATTCGGTGCCGCCAGCGGACTCACCACGGCCTGGTTCCTGGAGGTCGGCTTCTGCGCCCACCGGCCGCGCGTTTTGCTTCACCGATTCCGGTAGCTTTGCCAGCCAAGCCAGCCGCGTCCGCACCGCTGTCTTGAATCTCGCCCAATCCTCGTATTCGGTGGAGTACTGTCCTCCAAGAACTAGGTCCGAGCCCGGCAGTTGCACCCACGACGCGGCGAGGCCAGTATCAGGTGCGATCCAGAGCCGACTTGAAGACTAACCCTCCGGGTCCGAATCCCGACGAACTGATACGCCCCTTACCGCTCGCTCCCATGCACGTGGGGGTGCGAATGGACCTCGCTGCCGTGCCTGTGCCGGTGCGCGTGAATCAAGTTAGTCCGCCGCAGCAACTCGGTATCCGCGAGAATCTCCGCGGGCGCTCCCTGGGCAACCAACTTGCCCGCATCGAGGACGAAGCACCGGTCGGCGATGTCGTCCAGGTCGCCCAGATCGTGCGTGGCGGTGATCACGGATTTCGATCCGCCGCCCCATTCCACCATCAGGTCGATCACCTCGCTCTGGCTGCGCGGGTCGAGTGCGGCGGTGGGTTCGTCCAGCAGCAGCACGGCCGGATCGAGCACCAGCACGCTGGCCAGCGCCACGCGCTTCTTCTCGCCGCCGGACAGCCGCTGCGGGATGCGATTCTTCAGGTGGCCGATGCGCAGCCGGTCGAGAATCTCGCCCACGCGGTCGCGGACTTCGTTCTTCGGCCAGCGAAGCTGCAGCGGTCCGAACGCCACTTCGTCGAAGACCGTGGGATTGAAAAGCTGCACGTCGGGATTCTGAAACACCATACCCACGGTACGGCGGAAGGGCAGGGCAAAGGCGTCGTCCAGGAGGTGCTCTTCGCAAACTTCGTCGCCGCGAAACAGGATGGAGCCCGCCTGGCCGAAAATCAAGCCGTCCAGCAAACGAAGCAGCGTCGACTTGCCCGAGCCGTTGGCGCCCAGCAGCACCACGCGGCTTCCCTCGGGAATCGCGAGGCTGAGATCGTCCACCGCGATGACGCCTTCGTAGCGATAAGTGAGGTGGTCCAGTTCGAACAGCATCATCGCCCCAACAGAATGGAGACGGCCGTCACGGTGGCGAAGGCGGCCATGGCAAACCAGTCGCGAACCTGCATTTGAAAATCGTCCACCACGTACACTTCGCCGCGAAATCCGCGCGCCTGCATGGCCAGATAGACTTCCTCGCTCATGTGCAGAGTCTTGTGGAGTAGCACGCCGGAACTGGAGATCGCCAGGCGGCGATTCTCCGCCGGGGTCATACGATTCACCGTCCGGCTCTTGCGCGATTCGAACATTTCGTGCGCGGTTTCGAGCATCAGCAGAATGTAGCGGCACGTCATCCCGAGAATCACCACGAACACCACCGGGACGCGGAAGATCCGCAGCGCCTTCAAAATATGCGTCCACGGCGTGGTGTACGCCAGCACCAACATCAGGGTCGCGGCGGTCTCGGCGCGCATCACCAGGAAACTGCCCGTGCGCAGCCCCTGCAGCGTGATGGGCAGGCCGTGGAAGGAGGTCCCGGGCGTCAGGAAAAGCGCCGGCAAGGCGATCGCGCCGCTGAAGAGGAACGCCCCCACCCACGCGCGGCTGGCCAGCACCCGAATGGGAATCGCCGAGATTAGAGCCAGCGCCACGGCGAGCATCAAGACCCCTGCGAGCGGCCACAATTTCGCCGCCAGCGCCACCGAGACCACCATGGCGAAAAGTCCCGCGACCTTGACCCGCGGGTCGAGCCGCTGCAGCATGCCGGTGCGCGAGGCGGAGGCCTCCGCGTAGAGCATGCGATCCATGGCGGAGTGCAGGCCTTCGAGGGTATTTTCGATGAATCCGCCTTTAGCGTGCGGGTGGAAGTCGCTCATGCGGAGCCCGGCCCGGCGCGCGCGGCGCTTCGGGTGAAGCTGCCTAAAAGAAGGAAGCCGCCCACGATCAGGCCCGCGCCAAACATGGCGGACAGCAGATAGCCGAAGGCTGCGCCGCGGATATAGGGAGGGGCGTAGCGCGCAAAGGGCGCGGTCCATATCGACGATAGCCGCTGCAAACCCTGCGGAGGACGGTCGGGCGCGGCGTGATGGAACGACGCTGATGCCATCTCGCGGCGAGTGGCGGCGTTGGCGTAGTCCGAGGCCATCCATTCGCCCCAGGCGGAGCCGGCGGCCAGAATCCCGAGTGGCGTGAGCACCAACAGGATGGCGAGACCCATCCACAGCGGGCGAAGCGTCCTCGCCGCGGGCTGCGGCAGAGCTGCATCGAGGCCGCGAATGTTACCAGCGGTGGAACGCAGGAGCGATAAATCGGAGCGCTGCAGGAACGCGACCACTCCCGCCGACACCGCCAGTTCCGCCAATCCGGCGATGGTGAGATGGCCGAGCATCATGGCGGGAATGGCGATGCTCAGCGGATAGGGGCAATAGAGCGGCGCGCCGGCGGCATCCTTATAGAGCAGCGGCTGGATGCCGAATTCCACCGCCGCCAGAAGGGCCGAAACATTGATAGCCACGTAGCCCGCCACCCCCGCAGCCACTACGCGGCGCGCCGATGCCAGCGGCGAACGTCCGGCAACCAGGCGGTAAACAGCATACGCCACCAGCGCCCCGGCGATGGCCATATTGAAGCAATTCGCGCCGATGGCCGTAACACCGCCATCGCCGAAGAATAGCGCCTGCACCACCAGCGCGACGGACACGGCCAGCATGGCGGCCCAAGGTCCGATCACGACGGTGGCAAGGCCGATGCCGGTAGCGTGGCCCGTGGTGCCGCCCGGCAGTGGCAGATTGAACATCATGATGACGAAGGAAAGCGCCGCGAACAGCGACAGCAGCGGCACCTGGCGCGAGTTCATGGTCTTCTTGACGCGCTTCAGCGCCACGTGCCAGAAGGGTGCCGACGCGGCGTAACCAACCGCGCAAGTGGCCGGGCTCAAGTATCCGTCTGGGATGTGCATGCCGCTACTTCTCAGTGTATTACGTTTGGCGAATTCGTAGCACGCGCCGAGTCGCCGGCGGCATCGCTGGCCAGGCGTTGGCGGGCGTCGGCAGCTTGCGGAAAGGCGAAGTTGGGGTTGAGCGCCAGGGCGCGCCGCAGCATTGCCTTCCCCTCGTCCACGCGCCCGCCGGCCATCGCGATGACACCCGCGTGATACAGAAACAGGGGCTCCGGCGTGTTCATGGCCATGGCCTTGGCGCTGGCATCCTCGGCATCTGTCTGGCGGCCGGCGCGATAGAGGACCCAACTGAGCGCGTCGTAAGTGTAGACGTCCTTGCGAGTGGCGAGCTCGCCCTGCGCGAGCGCCAGCGCGCGGTCCAGATTGCGATTTTCGTCGGCAAAAACTATCGCCAGCATGCGATTTCCCCTCTCGCCGTTGGCGGCGCCCAACTTGTCGATGACGTCGAGCAGTTCCCGCTGCTTCGCCGCCTCCGCGGGTTTGCCCAGCTTACTAGCGAGCGCTTCCAGCGCCGCCGCGTAGTCCGCCAGCGGAATCACGTCCTGGGCCTTTTGAAAATTCTCGGCGGCGCGTCGATACTCGCCGGTTGCAGCGTAAAATCGGCCCAGAGCAGCAAAGGCGCGATGGTAGCCGGGCAAGGTTTCGAGAGCGCGATCGTATACCGTGTGCGCCTGCTCGACATACCCGCTCTTAAAAAGCATGTCGCCGAATTCAACCAGGCACCAGGCCAGGTTTTCGGGAATCGGACTGCCCGCCTGCACCGCCAGGTTCATCCACGAAAGCGCTTGCCCGCTGTTGCCGGTGACGAATTCATGATAGGCCACGCGATTGTAGCTGGTCAGGTTGGGCGTGAGCTCCAGCATGCGCCGATAGGCCTTGCCGGCAGCGTCGTAATGCCCTTCTTCCATGAGGGAATCGCCCCACATGCCCAGGCTGCCGGTGTCGCTGGGGTTCCGCTCGGTGAGTTCTTCGGCCAATTCCGCGGCCTTGGGAAAGTTATGGCGATGAGTCTCGATTTCGATACGGAGGCGGATGGCGTCGTAGCTTTTCGGGTCGGCCGCGAGCATCTTGTCGACCAGTGCGGACGCGCGATTGAGGTAGGCGAAATCGGTGGTTTCGCGCAGCTTCTGAATGAAGGCTTCGGCCAGCCCGGCCTGGATTGTCGGATCGGCGGGAGACTGCTGCAGGAGCTTCTCGTAAGTGGCGATGCGTTCGTTGGCGGTGAGGTGGGCGGCTTTGACGTCGCGCAAACGGGCTGAATCCTGCGCGAAACCGAGCGCGGACAGAAAGCATGCGAGGGAGCAAAATGCGATCGAGGTTTTCATGGTTTGACTCCGTTACGAAAGGAAGCGAACGGGCTGAATCCAGCCCGCGGAAACGGCCGTAATCGCCAGGCCCAGGACGATCACCACTACCGACGAGAAGACCGGGATCAGGCGCACCGCCGGATGCCTGGCGGCCTTGCGGCCATCGGGCAGCAGGTGCCGGGCGTAGAGCGCCATGGCGCCGATCGACATCAGCACCAGCGCCAGCCCGGCGCTGAAACCGATCAGCAGAACCAGCCCGAAGCCGGGATAGCCCAGAGCGATGGCGCTCAACATGAGAATCAGGGCCGATGGGCACGGCACCAATCCGCCTCCCACTCCCAGGGCGATCAGGCTGCCGGGGGTGATTTCTCCTTCGATCGTGTGGCTGTGGGTGCTGCCGCCGTGGCTGTGGACCAGACCGGCGCCATGGTCGTGATCATGGTGGTGATGGTGATGGTGCGAGTGGCCGGCCGTCATCAGCGATTGCGTCCGGCGATACAGGAGCATCATTCCGACCAGTACGATGGAGAGCCCCGACACCGCGCCCAGCACCGGGATGATCTTCCCGGGATCCACATATTGACGGAAGAAAAGCACGCCCAGGCCGAGCAGAAAGACCGTGAAGGTGTGGGTGAATGTGACCACCAGGCCCAGGAGGCCGGCATGTTTGAGAGTGCCGCGCGAGCCCACCAGGTAAGCCGCCACGATGGTCTTCCCGTGGCCGGGAGACAGGGCGTGCATGCATCCGAGGCCGAATGCCGCCGCGACGCAGGCGAGCATCAGCGGCCAGCCGAGATTCCTGCGCTGCAGCATCCGCGACAGGAAATCTCCGCGCATCACGCTGCCCGGCGCCGTGGGCTGCTGGCCGGCGAAAGACGTGCTGGCCGGCGCCGGTTCGACCGCAGCTATAGCGGTAACGGCCGGCGCGGGCGACCAGTCGACCATGGCGTTGAGGTCCTGTTGGGGAGTCACCGAAGGGTCGGTGGGATAGACGGTCAGGGCCTTGCTGAGATCGCCGACCGTGTTGAGTGTCGCGTCCGCATGGTGCGCGCCGAGGGTGGCCGCCGCGGCCATCAGCACCGCCGCCATGACCAGGAACGCCAGCACCGCCCCGATGGCCGTATCCAGGCGCGCCGCGCCGAGGTGTTCGGGACGCAGCTTCTTATCGGCCACG
>CAZARO010000025.1:0-14102 GCA_964487165.1 uncultured Solibacteraceae bacterium
ATTTCGCCGGCGGGTCGGGAAAGCTGGAGCTGCGCAGCGGCCAGGCGCGGTTATAAAGATTGAGAGCGGGACTCACAGAGCGCAAATCCATGTTGGCCTCGTAGTACGCGTCGATGGTTCCCACGTCGCGCCAGTACGGTTCGGCGTCGGGCCGTTCGCCGGGAATACGATTGGTTTGAAAATCGTAGGCGTAGATCTCGGCTTTACCCGCGAGCTTGGGCAGAATGTTGTGCCCGAAATCGTGCCGGCTCGATTCCTCGGCGGCGTCGTCGTGCAGCAACTGCAGCAGGGTGCGCGTGGAGAAGACGTAGTTTCCCATGGAGGCGAACACCCGTGCGGGATCGCCAGGCATGTGTGGCGCGTCGGGATTCTTCTCATGAAACGCCTCAATACGCCCATCTTCCGTGACTTCGATGACCCCGAACTCGCTGGCCTGTTCGCGCGGCGTGGGAATTGCCGCCACGGTGACTTCGGCCTTCTTGGCGATGTGGTATTCCACCATGGAGGTGATGTTCATGCGGTAAATGTGATCGCCGCCGAAGATCGCCACCACATCGGGGTCCGATTGTTCCACCAGGTTGATGTTCTGGTAGATGGCGTCGGCCGTTCCCTGGTACCAGGTCTCGTCCAGTGAACGCATTTGCGCCGGCACGGGAATCACGAACTGCGATTTCAGCAGGCTCCCCGCCTGCCATCCCTCCGCCAGGTGCTGCAGCAGCGACTGGCTGCGGAACTGTGTCAGCACATACACCGAGTAGATTCCGGAGTTGATGAAATTACTCAGCACGAAATCGATGATCCGATACTTCCCACCGAACGGGACGGCCGGTTTGGCCCGTTCCTTTGTCAGCGGGAAGAGGCGGGTGCCCTTACCTCCCGCCAGCACGATACCCAGTACGCGTATGCGCATCGTTTTTTACCAACGCCTATTGTTTCAGGCAAGTCGGGGGAATGGCAAGGGGCACACGTGGAATAGAATGGTCGCACATGGCGGATTTCGGATTTGCGGAAGCGGCAGTGATCGGGACGGGCATGATGGGGCCGGGAATCGCCCTGACGCTGGCCTTGGGAGGACTTCGGACCACGATCGTGAGCCGCCACGCCGGCAATGCGGCACGCGGCCTCGAGAAAGCGCGCGCCCAGGCGCTCCAACTGGCGGATCGCGAGGTGGCCGATCGCGGCCACACGGAGCGGGCGGCGGAGCTATTACGCGCTTCCACGGATTTCGACGCGACGGTTGCCGGCGCCGGCCTGGTAATCGAGTCCGGGCCCGAAGACATGGCGTTCAAACAGGCGCTCTTCGCTCGCCTGGATGCGGTGGCGGATCCCCAAGCGCTGCTGGCGTCGAACACCTCGGGGCTGAGCATCACGGCGATCGCGGAGCGTTGTGCGCGGCCCGAACGGGTGCTGACGGCGCACTTCTGGAACCCGCCGCACCTGATGCCGCTGGTGGAAATCGTGCTGGGCGCGAAGACTGCGGCGCGCTCGGCGGAGGCGTTGCGCGGGGTGCTGGTGGAATGCGGCAAAGCGCCCGTCATCGTACGCCAAGACCGGCCGGGCCAGCTCGGCAACCGGCTGCAAATGGCGCTGGTGCGCGAGGCGGCCAACATTATCGCGGAGGGCATCGCCAGCGCGGACGACATCGACGCGGTGGCGAAAAACGGGTTGGGGCTGCGCATGCCGGCGTACGGCATCCTGGAACATCAGGATGTGGTGGGCCTGAATCTGGGGCTGGCGGTGCTGGAATATGTGGCGCGCGATCTCTATAATGAGGCACGCGCGCCGGAATATTTTCGCGATCTGGTGCGGCGCGGCGATTTAGGCGCATCCACCGGCAAGGGCTTTTACGACTGGTCCGTCAAGAGCGCCGACGATGTGCGCGCGCGGCGCGATGCGTTCCTCATCGAGGTGCTGCGCTACCGGCGGAAGGGCTCGCCGGAGGGGTAGATTCTGCTGGCCACCGCCATTCTGACTTCCGACAGCCCGCCAGGGCTGTCAGACTTCGTCCGGACCCGCAAGGGCCGCTACTGTCTTCCCAAATCCTGAAAGGATTTCAAGGGCGGAGCCCTTGGGTCAAGGGCGGAGCCCTTGGAACTTTCTCCACCCCTTCCTAAAGCTCCGAAAGGAGGGCGCCGATATGTAAATTGTCGCGCCTGTTCAGGAAACACCATGATCTCGCTGATTGGAATCGTCGTCGTTTTGGGAGCCATCGCTGGAGGCTACTTCATGGAGCATGGAAAATTCCTGGTGCTCGTCCAGCCGGCTGAATTACTCATTATTCTGGGCTCGGCGATCGGCACGGTGGTGGTCGCCAATCCTATCGCCACGCTGATGCGCATTGTCAAAGGCATGCTGGGAATCATCTCCGGCAGCCCGTTTACCAAGGCGTATTACCTGGAAAGCCTGAAAATGATCTACGACCTGTACAATGTGGCGCGCAAGAGCGGCACTGCCAAGCTGGAGGAAGAAGTCGATAATCCCGGCAAGAGCGCGGTCTTTTCGAAATATCCCAAGTTCCTGAAGTCGCACCACTCCTGTAGTTTTCTCTGCGACACGCTGCGCATGGCGGTATCGGGCGGAGTGGAGCCCATGGAGATCGACCAGATGATGGAAGTAGATCTGGAAGTGCATCACAAAGAAGCCGGGGAACCCATGGCGGCGCTCACCACCATGGCCGATTCTCTGCCGGGGCTGGGGATTGTCGCTGCCGTATTGGGCATCGTCATCACCATGGGAGCGTTGGGCGGCCCCAAGGAACAAATCGGAGAGCACGTGGCGGCGGCCCTGGTGGGCACGTTCCTGGGAATCCTGTTGTGCTACGGCGTATTCGGGCCGTTGGCACAGGCCATGGGCAAGCAGAATGACGCCGAGGCCAGCTATCTGGGATTCCTGCGCATGGCGGCCATCGGCTTCATCAAGGGATTAAGCCCCATCATGGCGGTGGAACTGGCGCGGCGCTCGATTCCCAGCACGGTCCGTCCGACATTCCAGGAAGTGGAAGGCGCCTGCCGCGGCGGCGGAAAGCCGGCTTAGCCATGCCAGTACAAGAGGAAGCACCGCCGGTACCGGCCAAACCCAGACCTATTTTCGTCATCCGGAAGAAGGTCTCCGGACACGGCGGCCATCACGGTGGCGCCTGGAAGGTAGCCTATGCCGATTTCGTCACCGCCATGATGGCGCTGTTCATCGTGCTGTGGCTCACCAGCGCCGACGAAAAAGTCAAAGAGGCGGTGAGTGCCTACTTCAACAACCCCACCGGCCCCGGCAAATTGACCGGCCTGGCCGCGGCGGGCTTGGGCCACGCCATCGAGATCCCCAAAGACGACATGGTCAAGCTTCGCGAAAAGATTCAGCAGGCCCTGGCCCAGACGCCCAATTTCAAGAGCCTCCAAGACCATGTCGAGGTCACCATCACGGCCGACGGTCTGCGCATCGAATTGCTGGAGACCGAGGCCGGGATGTTCTTCGAATCGGGCAAAGCCGTGCCGACGGAGACCGGCACTGGATTGCTGGCGCGCCTGGCGGAGGAATTGGGCAAGATGCCGAACACCATGTTGATCGAAGGCCACACGGACTCCAAACCCTTTGCCAGCGACAACGGTTATTCCAATTGGGAACTCTCCACCGACCGCGCCAATTCGGCGCGGAAGCTGATGGAAGCCCATGGCCTGCGGCCGGAACAGGTGAACCAGGTGCGCGGATATGCCGACCGGGAGTTGCGCCATCCGGATGATCCGCAGCACGCTTCCAATCGACGGATTTCGGTTATCGTGCAGTACCTGGCGCCGAAAGAAGGGGGCCCCGGCGCTGCGGCCGAGCCTGCCGAACCCGGGAAAGGCGAAGCGCCCAAAGCCGCGCCACCCGCGCCCAAGGAGGCGCCCGCGCCCAAGAAATAGGCGCCGCCCTTTATACTAATCTCCAGTGACCTTTGAGAACGTTGCGGACAATCTGCGCGAGTCGTTTCGTGTGGTAGCAGCCGGCCGGGGCGCCGGCGAGATTCGCGAACTGCCGGGCGTCAGTATCGCCGCCGCCGGGGTCACATTCCAGATGTTCAATGCGGCGTTCCTCTCGGCTCCCGTGCTCACGGAAGCCGAGCTCGAGCAGCGCATTCTGCTGTCCATGGCGCACTTCAACGTGCGCGGCCTGGAGTGGGCGTATTGGGTGTGCGACGACTGGCTCGAGGGCCGCACCCGCCGCAAATCGCGCCAGATGTTCGAGCGCCAGGGACTGCGGCATGCGGTCGACCTGCCGGGCATGGTCGCCGACCGCATCGTTCCGCCGGTGAAGCCATTGCCCGCGTTGACCGTACGCCGGGTGGAGGATGCAGCCACGCGCGCGGCCTTTTGCGCCATCGGGTCGGTATGCTTCCACGTGCCCATCAACTGGTTTCGCGAGGTTTTCGATAACCAAACGGTCTGGGAGCAATTCGCCGCTTACGTGGGCTACCGCAACGAATTCCCGGTATCCACCGCGGCCATCGTGATGGGCGGCGGGGCCATCGGTGTGTACAACGTGGCCACCATCCCGGACCATCAGCGCCGCGGCTACGGGGAAGCCGTCATGCGGCACGCGGTGGATCAGGCGCAAAAAGAGCACGGCATCGAACGCAGCATCCTGCAATCCACGCCCGCGGGCCTGCGCCTCTATGAGCGAATGGGCTATCGAACGATTACGCGCGTGTCGGTCTACGCGAGCTGACCGGCATGTTGGATTTCTTTCGCTCTTTTCTGCCCCTCGAAAATCCCCTTGGGTTCGGAGCGGGCGACTACCTGGAGTTGCTGCTGGCCGCCCTGCTGCTGGCCGCTCTGGTCTGGTGGAAGCCGATGGCGGCGCGCGCCGGCCGGTTAGCCGAGCGGACCGTCTGGTCGATGGCGTTGCTGGCGGTGTTGCCGGTGGCGCTGCGGCTGGCCTTGCTCACGCACCACCCGGCCCCTTTGCCGGACGTCTACGACGAATTCAGCCACCTGCTGGTGGCCGACACGCTGCGGCACTTCCGCCTGGCCAACCAGATGCACCCTCTGCATCGATTTTTCGAGACCTTCTTCGTCCTGCAGGAGCCCACTTATAGCTCTATCTACCCGCTGGGCAATGGGCTGGCCATGGCGCTCGGGTGGATGATTTTCGGAACTCCCTGGGCGGGAGTGATTCTCGCTACCGCGGCCTTTTGCGCGCTCTGCTACTGGATGCTACGCGGCTGGACCACGCCGGGCTGGGCGCTGGCCGGAGGGGCGCTGGCGGTGATGGAATTCGGCCCGCTGTGCCAGTGGATGAACGGTTATTGGGGCGGCTCGGTGGCCGCCACCGCGGGTTGCCTGGTGTTCGGCGCCCTGCCGCGTTTGCAATCGGACGGCCGCAAGCGCGATGCCTTGCTGTTGGGGCTCGGCCTCGCCATCCATCTGCTCACGCGGCCCTACGAAACGCTCTTCCTGGGCCTGGCGGTAGCGCTGTTCTTCGTTCCTTCCTTGAGGACCGCGGGCGAAGCGCGCAGGCTCGCGCGAATCGCCGCCACGGCCGCGCTGGTAGTAGCGCCGGCCATCCTGCTTACGCTCGTCCAGAATCGCCAGGTCACCGGGAGCTGGACCACTCTGCCGTACGCTCTCAGCCAATATCAATACGGCGTGCCGACCTCGTTGACCGTCCAGCCGAACCCGTTCCCGCACGCCGATTTGACACCGCAGCAGCAGATGGACTACCGCATGCAGACTTCCTTCCGGCCGTCCGGCGGCGAGAGCCTCCGCGCGTACCTGGAACGCCTGGAATATCGCGTCCGCTACTATCGCTTCTACTTCCTGCCGCCGCTCTACGTGGCGCTGGCGGCCTTTTTGCCGTGCCTGCGCGAGTACCGCTTCGCCTGGGTGGCCGTCACGGTAGCGCTGTTCGCCCTGGGCACCAATTTCTTCCCGGCATTCCAGGTCCACTACGTCGCGGCAGCCACCTGCCTTTTCGTGCTGATGAGCGTGACGGGCCTCGAATGGCTCGGGCGGCTGACGTTCGGCGGACGTCCGGCGGGAGCGGAGGCGGCACGCCTGGTCTTCTTCGTGTGCGTGGCGCACTTCCTCTTCTGGTACGGTCTGCACGTGTTCGACACGGGCGAGATTTCGCAGGCGGTGCGGCCCTACGAGACCTGGGACGACATTAGCCACGGCGGTCCGGCGCGGCGTGCCGCGGTGCGGCGCCAATTGGAGCAGGTGCCCGGTGACGTGCTGGTATTCGTGCGCTACGCGCCGCAGCACATCTTCCAGGAGGAATGGGTCTGGAATGCCGCCGATATCGGCGGCGCGCGCGTGGTGTGGGCGCGCGACCTGGGGCCGGAGGAGGACGCCAAACTGCTGGCCTACTACCCCACGCGCACGCCCCTGCTTTTCGAGCCCGACGAGCGTCCCATGCGCTTCACGCGCTATCGACCGTAGGGCATAAAGCCCATCCGTCAGGGCTGCGATACTGGAGGAATGTCCGCTCTTTTTTCTCCTCTTACGATTCGCGAAACCACTTTCCGCAACCGCATCGCCGTCTCGCCCATGTGCCAGTACTCAAGCGAGGACGGATTCGCTAACGACTGGCATCTCGTCCACCTGGGAAGCCGCGCGGCCGGTGGCGCCGGGCTGGTGATCATGGAGGCCACGGCGGTGGAAGCGCGCGGCCGCATTTCCCCGCAGGACCACGGTATCTGGAAGGACGGACACATCGCTTTCCTGGCGCGCATCGCCGCTTTTCTGCGGCAACAAGGCGCGGTGGCAGGCATCCAACTGGCCCACGCCGGCCGGAAAGCCAGCACGTACCGGCCATGGAGCGGCTCCGGCGCCGTTCCTCCCGAAGCCGGCGGCTGGCAGCCGGTCGCGCCCAGTGCCCTGGCCTTTCAGCCGGACTACGCAGTTCCTGCCGCACTGACGCGCGACGAAATCGCCGCCCTCGCGGTGTCATTCGCCACCGCGGCGCGCCGGGCGCTCGAGGCCCGCTTCCAGGTGGTGGAACTGCACTTCGCGCACGGCTATCTGATGCACGAATTTCTGTCGCCGCTCAGCAATCATCGCACCGACGAATACGGCGGAGCGTTCGAAAATCGAATTCGTTTCGCCCTGGAAACGGTGCGCGCGGTGCGCGCCGTCTGGCCCGAGGAACTGCCGCTGTTTGTGCGCCTTTCGGCCAGCGATTGGGTGGAAGGCGGTTGGAACATCGACGAATCGGTGGAACTGTCGAAGCGCCTGGGCGCCCTGGGGGTGGATTTGATCGACTGCTCCTCCGGCGGTCTGGCGCCGCAGCAGAAGATCCCGCTCGGGCCGGGCTATCAGGTGCCGTTCGCCGCGCGCATCCGGCGGGAGGCCGAAATCCGCACCGGGGCGGTGGGCATGATTACCACCCCGCAGCAAGCCGACGAGATCGTGGCCGGCGAGCAGGCCGACCTGGTGCTGCTGGCGCGTGAATTCCTGCGCGACCCGTACTTCCCGCTGCACGCCGCCAAGGCGCTCGGGGAAAAAGTCCCGGCGCCCGTGCAGTACGGGCGGGCGTTCTGAGGACAAGGACAGGAGTTGCAATATTCGTTTGATCGACCGCTCCCTCGCGGTCGCGGCTCGGTAGGTTCTGCCAGCACAGAGGCGCCATTCCGAGCCGCGCGCGCCAGCAAGCGGTTCTTCGAATATTGCAACTCCCGCAACAGCAGCGGTTCGCTGGCCAGCTTGCGATGTTCCGTGCCAAAAACAAAAGCGGCCGTTCCCTGACATGGCGCATGGGGAACGGCCGCTCGCTGCACTACCCAACGGAGCCGGATATTCTGACTTCTGTCTTCTGTCTTTCTTTTCCTGCCTAGCTCTTCTCGCGCTTGGCGACTACATCGGTCACCATGGGATCGCCGCCGCCACGTCCGGGCCGCGTGATCTTCAGCTTCAGTTCGTCGCCGCTCACCGTACCTTCGTACTTGGTGGTCGTGGTATTGCCGCCGCGACCTTGACGCGACACTTCGAAATATACCTTGTCGCCATCGATCTTGCCGTTGGTGATCGGGGTAGGGTCGCCACCACCGCCGCCGCCGCGCATCATCGGAGGTACGCTACCGGTGAGGGTTCCACCGTCGGCCTTCAGGGTAATGGTTATCGCGATGGGGTCGCCACCGTTGAAACCAGGTTGTTGGTAGGTCCATTTGCCGGAAACGTCGGCCGCGAGGGCGACGAACGCGACGACAAACAGAATCGTCATTACAAAAAGCAGCTTTTTGGTCATAGTAAATTTCAAGGCGTACCGTGTGTGCCGTATGGTTACAGGGTTGCCTTTTTTTCACGTCTCTTCGCCGAAACTTCGCCTGTCGTCATTTCTCCGTCCACTTAGCGGTGAAAATGTTGAATTCATAGCGCTCTTTGGCCTCACGGTCGGAGCAGAAGGCCAGCGTCCGGCCGTCCGGGGAGAATTCCGGAAACGATGTAAAGCCTCCGAAATGAGTTACTTGCTCGAGTCCGCTGCCATCCAGGTTCATTTTGTACAGCTCGAAGTGCCGGCTGTCACATTCATGCTTGTTGGAGGAAAAAAGGATCTGCTTTCCGTCCGGCGTGAAGGTGGGGGCAAAGCTGGCGCAGCCGAAATTGGTGACGGTGCGGGCATTGCTGCCGTCGCCGTTGGCCACCACGATCTCCATTTTCATGGGCGTAGTCAAGTTGTCGGCCAGCAGCGATTTGTAAGTGGCCATCGATTCGTCAGTCGGTGGATAATTAGCGCGCCACACCAGATGGCTCCCGTCGCGGGAGAAGGTGGCGCCGCCGTCGTACCCGGTTTTGGCGGTGATCTGCTTCTTGCCCGAGCCGTCAGCGCGCATGGTCCACAGGTCCAGATCGTGCGATGCCAGCGAGGTGTAAACGATGGTCCCCGTCTTCCAGTTGACGGTGCCTTCGGCGTCGTACCCCGGAGTATCGGTGAGGCGCTTTTCGATCTTACCGTCGTCGGTGGCAAGAAAAATGTCGAAGCCGGCATAGACGGCCCAGACGTAGCCGCGGCTGCGGTCCGCCGGAGCGGGACAGGCGTCGCCGGCCAGGTGCGTGGAAGCGTAGATGATGTGCTTGTTATCACCCAGGAAGTAGGCGCAGGTGGTCACTCCCTTACCGGTGGAGACCAGGTGCTGGTCGCTGCCGTCGGCATTCATGATGAAGATCTGGTCGCACCCGTATGGCGCGCGCGTGGTCTGAAAGATGAGGCGCTTGCCATCGGGGGACCAATAAGCCTCGGCGTTTTGCCCACCGTGAGTGAGCTGGTGGATGTCGATGAGGTGGTTGGGTTGGGCGGCGGCCAGGAATGCGGCGGCCAAAATGGTCGAAGTGAGCTTCCACACAGGCATGATGGCTGCCAGTATATCGAACCAGGCAGGGCAGCCGTTTTATTCGCCGCGCAATCCCCGAATCGGGTCGATGGAAGCGGCACGCTGTGCCGGCAAAGCTGAGGCGGCCAGCGCCAATAGGAGCACGGCGGCCGCGGCTAACCCCAGAACGGCCGGGTCCGATGGGCTCACGCCAAATAGAAATGAGCTCATCAGCCCGGAAGCCGTCACCGCGCCCAAAACGCCAATCGCGCAGCCGATGGCGGCAAGTTTGGCTCCCGAGACGAGAACCAGCCGCACGATTCCGAGGCGTTGCGAGCCGAGGGCCATGCGGATGGAGATCTCCTGCACGCGCGAGGCGACGGAAAATGCAATGAGGCTATAGATGCCCAAAACCGCCAGCAGTACGGCCGCGATGGCGAAGGCGGTGATCACGGCGGTGTTGAAGCGCCGGGGCGCTTCGCTGTCCGAGATTACCTGCTCCATAGTTGCCACTTGGGTGAGCGGGAGCTGCCGGTCAATGGAACGCACCGCCGCTCGCAGAGCAGTCTCCATCCGTTCCGAAGGAAGCGCTCCGCGGAGGACGATAAAGCCGCCGTTCCCGTTCAAATCCGCGGGATCGGCCAGCGTGCCAATGGAGGCTTCCACTTGTTCCTCGGGCTGGTAGAACTGCTCTTTTGCGTCGACGTCGGGCGAGTTCAATTTCACGTCGGCGATTTCGCCCACTACCGTCAGCCACGGGGTCTGCATCTCCGGCGTACCGATGCGGAAGCGTTTCCCCAGGGGATCCTGGTTGGGCCAGTAATGTTGCACCAGCTTGCGATTCACGATGGCGACCAGTTGGGCCTTGGCACTGTCCGCTTCGGTGAAGAAACGGCCGCGCAGCAGGGGGATGTCCATGGCGCGGAAATAGTCCCCGGCAACCACCGAAGGAGTCGCCAGGTTCATGGCGGCGCCTCTGGGCGGAACGTATCCGTCTACCACGAAAGTTTCGTTGGAATTCGACCCCGATGCGGGCAGAAAGCTGGTGCGTCCGGTGGCCACTATGCCGGGGACTTGCCGCAGGCGCAGCATCATTTCCCGATTGAAACTATCAACGGCGGCCTGGGTGGCGTATTGCTTGCGCGGCAGCGAATATGAGGCCGAAGTGACGTTCTGCGGGCGGAAGCCGAGATCGGTGGAGCGCATTTTTTCGAAGCTGCGCAGCAGCAGTCCTGAAGCGGTAAGCAGAACCAGGGCGACGGCGATCTCTGCCACGACTAAGACGGAACGCAGGCGGGCATGTCTTCCACCGGCCGCACCGCTGCGCCCTCCCTCCTTCAGGGTCTCGCTGACGTTGGTGCGGAGGGCGGCGAATGCGGGAGCGAGCCCGCACAGCAGTCCGGTAATTATCGCCAGCAGCAGGGCAAACCCGGCCACGGTCCAATTGAGGCCGATTTCGCCGATGCGCGGCAGGCTCTCCGGCAAGGCCTTCTTGCCTGCGCTCAGGGCAAAGTCGGCGAGCAGAATTCCCAGCAAGCCTCCACCCACGCTGAGGGTGAGGCTCTCGAAGAATGCCGACCGCAACAGCGCCCACGCGGGCGCACCCAGGGCCTGGCGCAGGGCCCTTTCGCGCTGCTGCCGAATGGCGCGCACCAGCAGCAGGCCGGCCAGGTTGGCGCAGGCGATGAGCAGCACCACGGCCACGGCGAGAAACAGTGTTCGCACTAGCGGGCGCGCCTGCTCGATGGTTTCCTCCTGCAGCGGACGCACCAGTGAGGAAATGTGCAGACTCGCCATGAACGGCGGGTAGCCGCTCATGATTTCCTGCGCGACGCGCTCCGCGTCGGCCTGCGCCTGGGCTGGCGTAACGCCACCCTTCAGGCGCCCAACCATCTGGAAATTCCAGGAGGCGGCGCCCTGCGTCAGCTCCACTTGCGTGAAGCTCATGGGTACCCACAGTTCGCTGCGGTTCAGATGGCCCGGAACCAGGGGAAACTCGAAGCGGTCCGGCATCACACCGATCACGACGTAAGGCTTCCGGTCGAGCAGAATTTTGGAGCCCAGAATTTGCGGATTCGCCTGAAAACGGCTGTGCCAGGTGGCATAGCTCAGTATCGCCAGTTGCTCCCCCCGATCCTCTTCTTGCACGGTAAAGACTCGGCCCAGCAGGGGAGATACGCCCAGGGCCGGCAGGACTCCGCTGGTCAAACGCGAGGCATTTATCTGCGCCGGTTCTCCGCTACCCGACAGCTCATACGCAGCCCCGGTGTAGCCGCCAAGACTAACGAACGAGTGGGTATCGCGGGTATAGGCGCGGATGTCCGGTGCGGTGGTGCCGGCCTCCCCGTTGCCTTCAAGCTTCGCCCCCAGCAGTTTGTCGGTAAGCACCATCAGACGCGCGGAATCGGGGAACGGCAAGGGGCGCAAAAGCACACCTTCCACGATGGAGAAGATGGCGGTGGTTGCGCCGATCCCGAATGCCAGCATGGCTACGGCCGTCGCCGTGAATCCGGGCGATTTGCGCAGTTGGCGCACGGCGAACCTCAGGTCGGAGAAGGAAGTCCACATGGGATCTCTTCGATTGCACTCGGTCTTCCAAACTCCTGCTCGGAAAGACAACATTCAGGTGACCGGCGTGGCGGGGAGCTGTTCGGAATCGCGATGAGGTGTTCGAAAATGGACGCGGACTGAGATATTCACGTCATGCAGGAGGCGGTCCGGTTTCAGCCGGCTGATGAAACCAAGGCTGAAGCCCGCGGCACCAAGATGTGTCGATCCGCCTGGTGGGGTGGGCGTCAGCCCGCCAGCCAGGCGCCGATTTCCAATCGACCTACCGGCCCACGTGCGGGGTGGTGGCGACGGCCGCCTTCTTCTCCATTTGAAACAGCTGCTGGAATTGCGCCGCCGGCAGTGTCAATTTGAGATTCACGGCGGTGCCCTGCGCGGTGACGGAGAAGGCTTGCGCCAGGTTGGTCAACTGCGCATTGTTCTGCGACTGCATCTGCGCCAGGTTCACCAGGAACTGCAGGGTACTGGCCAACTGAGTGGCGTCCGCGGCGTTATCGGCCTGAATGGCGGCGGTCCCCACCACCGAATTGCCGAATTTCACGCCGCCGGAGATCTGCAGGACCTGCTGAAAGACTCCCGCCATGGGGCTGGCCGGGGCCGTCTGGCCGGGTGCCGTTGCCGAGGGAACCAGAGCGGATAGCGGCACCGTGGTGATGATCCAGGCATCGTCGGCGGTGCTCCACTGGTTCACCTGGGCAAGCACCGCGGAGGGCAGCGACGAGCTTCCGCCGAGGCGGTCGATGGCTGCCTTGACGTTGGCAATATCGCCAGCGATGGCGAGAGTCGAACTGGGAAACGCGATGCCGGCCAATTGTTTGGGATCTTCGATGATGGTCATCCCGTTATAGACCTCGGTCAGCGCGCCTTTGGTGGTGGCCAGAGTCGCGATCGCCGGATCGAAGGTGCCGCGCGCCAGCACCAGGCCGCTCGGCGACTTGCTGCCGGCGGTGGCGCCGGTGGCCAACAGCACCTGGTCTACGTCACGGGTCGGATCGAAACCGGTGAGCGCGATCAACTGCTGCAGCTCCGTGTTATTGGATTGGATCTGGGTCAGCACGTACACGCCGAAGGGCGAAGCCTTGGCGGAATCCACGTTGACCCCGGCTAACACTTTGGCGTCGGGCATCACCAGGCTGAGTAATTGGGAATCGGCGGCTTGGGCGGTAAACACGCCGGCAAAAGCGGTAAAGAGAGTCGCGGTGGTAAGTGTTCGTGCGTTCATACTAGTCAGGACGAGGTCTGCTCCGAAATATTAGCACCGCCGCAATTAGGCCGGGATGGGCACCTGTTCCACCACCTCGATGCCGAAGCCTTCGAGCGCCACGATCTTGCGCGGATGGTTGGTGAGCAGGCGGATGGTGTGCAGCCCCAGGTCGGAAAGAATCTGCGCGCCCAGGCCATGTTCGTGCTGCAACTGGCGCTGTCCGGCGGCCTCTTTGTAGTGCATGAAGTCGCGGCTATGATCCGCCCGGAGTCCGATGCCGGTGCCGTGCAGGTAGACCAGCACGCCGGCGCCTTCTTCGGCGATGCGGCGGAGCGAGCGCTCAATCAGGCGGTGACAATCGCAATCGCGGGAGCCGAAAACGTCGCCATACAAACAGCGGGAATGCATGCGGACCAGCACGCGCTCCGCGCCGGCAACATCGCCGCGCACCAGCACCATATGATATTCGGGGTTGAGATCGCTCGAGTAAGTGATGCTGCGGAATTCGCCGGAGTCAAGGTGAAGGGTGCTTTCGGACACGCGGCGGATGAACTTCTCGTGCTTCATGCGGTAGCGGATGACTTCGGCCACGGAGACCATTTTGAGGCCATGGCGGGCGCAGAATTCCTCCAGGTGCGGCACGCGAGCCATGGTGCCGTCTTCGTTCATGACTTCGCAGATCACGCCGGCGGGTGCCAATCCGGCGAGACGCGCCAGGTCCACGGAGGCCTCGGTCTGCCCGGCGCGGACGAGGACTCCGCCTTCGCGGGCGCGCAGGGGGAAGACGTGGCCCGGGCGGGCCAGGTCGGACGGGCGGCAATCCGGATCGATGGCGGTGAGGATGGTGCGGGTGCGGTCGGCGGCGGAGATCCCGGTGGTGACGCCTTCGCGCGCGTCGATGGCCTCAGTGAACGCGGTGCCGAAGGTGGAGGTATTGTGCGGGCTCATCAGGGGGAGATGGAGATAATCGCAGCGTTCAGGCGTGAGGGCCAGGCAGATGAGGCCGCGCCCGTGGGTGGCCATGAAATTGATAATCTCGGGGGTGATTTTTTC
>CAZARO010000026.1:0-14088 GCA_964487165.1 uncultured Solibacteraceae bacterium
GACTTCTGACTCCCATATCCCGCAGGGATATCAAGGCGAAGCCTTGGCTAGTTAGACGCCCTATGCCAACCGGGAATCAACGACTGCCTCGACGCCAGGAGCCGCAAACTTACTTTCCCGGCCGAAGCTCCAGCGTGCTCTTCGCTTCCACGTGCTCGAATTGCATGGGATAGCTGCGCCCATTGTAATAGTCGTCCCACTGATCCTTGCAGTGGCTGGAAAATGGCTGGCCCGATTGTCCCACCTGAACGTTCAGCAGCGAGCGGTCCCAATCGGCCAGGTCGGCATTCATGCGCATGGAGGGCGCCAATGCGCGCGTGGTCTGCTTGACGGTGGTGGACCCTCCGCTCATGGGCACCGGGCCGATCTCGAAAATGTCGAGATACCGCCCGATGGCGGGGATGCTGCGCATCGCGGCGTGCAACACCGGATGGTCGATTTCGATGCGCAGATAGGTGCCGTATTTCCACCGTGCCGCGTTTCCGCCCTGAATCCGCTTGGCTTCATCGACGGCATCCACCAGGGATCGCAGCAACATCGCGTCGTAGTCGCGGAACCAGCCCTCGGGACGCTCGCGCAACAGTTTTCCGATCACCGCCGGCCCCATGGCGTACTCGTACAGCTGGCCTTTGCCCGGCGAAGCGCTTTCCGCCACGGAGGTGCGCACATGCTGGTACAGCAGCGCCACGAGAAACGGCGCCGCCAGGTCTTTGTCCATGCGGCCATCCCAGGCGCGCAGCAGTCCGACCGAAGGATCGAGGGCCGGGTTCTTAGCTCCGCGCCGGTCGTAGGCGGCCACCGCCTGGGTTGCCAGAAACTTGTGGAAGGCCGAAAAAATGTCGGTCTGGACGGCCAGCATGTCCCCCGCGTGCCATCCGGTGCGCGCGGAAAGCAGGTCGCGGATGCGCCGCGAGCGGTCGGGCGGCGCGAAGTTTCCGCTCACCGGATACAGATAGTCCGCCGGAAATGGATTCTGATTGGCGGTGGCGATGATGCCGCCCGGCGGGTTGTACGCCGTGGGGAGCTGGTCGAAGGGAATGTAGCCGTCCCACTCGAAATTGCCGGAGGAGCCGTCGAGCGGTACGTCGCCCAAAAAGCCGTGGCGCTTGGGCAGGTAGCCGGCGGCGTGATAGCCGATGTTGCCGTCCACGTCGGCATATACGAAGTTCGATCCGGGACCGATCCAACGGCTGATGGCGGTGGTGAACTGCTGCCAGTTCTGCGCGCGGTCGATTTCGATTACCGGGTACTGCAGGAAGCCGGGCTCGGCGGCGGTCCAGCGCAGGCTGATCGGTTCCGCTCCGTCGGCAATCAGAATGGGCCCGTGACGCGTGACCAGGATTTTTGCCTCGATGGGGCGGCGGTTTTTCACGGGAATGACCTCGCGCTCCTCGCGCGCCTGCTCCAACTGGCCGCGGAAGAGGTACCTTCCCGCCTGGTCTATCTTCTCCATATAAAGATCCTGCACGTCGAATCCCAGGTTGGTGATGCCCCAGGCGATGCGCCGGTTGTGGCCCACAACTATTCCCGGCACGCCCGGAAGGCAGACGCCGGAAACGTCCAGGCCGGGAGCCACCAGGTGGGTCATGTACCACACGCCGGGCATGGAATACTCCAGGTGCATGTCGTTGGATAGGATGGGCTTGCCGGAAGCGGTGCGGCTGCCGGCGACGGCCCAGCCATTGGAGCCGGGCAAGGGTTCGTCACCGGAGCGCGTGGCGAACAGGAAATTCACTTTATCCGCGTCGCCATCGGCCAGCATGTTGCGTTTGATCAGGTCAGTGCGCCAAGTGGTGGTGAGATTCCGGTACATGTTCAGGCAGACCAGCAGGCAATCGACCACGCTCCACGGTTTGGGCTGGTAACCGAGCAGAGTGAACTCCACCGGCAAATTGTTCAAATGGGTGGCGATGAACTGGTTGACCCCGAGCGTGTATGCCGCGAAGGCCGCGCGATCCTCCGTGCTTAACTTCGTATAGCCTTCTTCCGCGATCCGGCGAAGCCGCAACTGGCGCGCTTCGCGATCGAGATCCAGCGCGCCTTGCCCCACGATTTCCGCCAGGTTGCC
The DNA here is from genome assembly GCA_964487165.1 of uncultured Solibacteraceae bacterium. Lineage (GTDB taxonomy): Bacteria > Acidobacteriota > Terriglobia > Bryobacterales > Bryobacteraceae > PALSA-129. The sequence continues at coordinate 2,069 of CAZARO010000026.1, forward strand.
TCCCGCCAGTCGCCGCACACTGTCCATCTGCCACAGCCGGTCCTGCGCGGTGACGTAACCTTGCGCGATGAAAGCATCCTGCTGGCTGGCAGCGTGGATATGCGGTACGCCGAGGGTATCGAACGATACCGTTACCGCCGCCACCACAGGTGCGTACACTGCTCCGGAATGTTGCGGCAAGGGGCGCCAGACATACCAATAGAGCCCAGCGAGCACGGCGGCTCCGGCAAGGGCGATCAGAACGTTAATCGCTCTCATGATTCGCGCTACTACTGTATGAGTCATCGAAGGTTGTCAATCCATGATAGCGGGTGGGGCCGGAAAGGCACGCAGGGCGGGTTTTAGATTACAATCAGGCGACGGACAGAATGGGCGCCTCCCCGGCTAATTCCGAGGAGAAGCGCCCACCTGTGTAACGGAGTTGATTACTATAAGAGACGCTAGAATTCGGCGTTGGTTATCCTGAGTCCGCAAAAATTATCGTGCCGTGTCTTACTCACCCTTCCAACTACTACTGGTAGTTCTGCTCATCGCTGTGAACGGTTTCTTCGCGGGTGCGGAGGTATCGTTGCTCTCGGTGCGTCCTTCCCGCCTGCGCCAGATGGCGGAGGATGGGCAGGCGGGGGCGCAGGCGGCTATGAATTTGCTGGCCAATCCCGGACGTCTTCTGTCTTTAACACAAGTGGGAGTTACCTTAGCCAGCCTTGGTTTAGGATGGGCCGGCGAAGACACCCTGTACCGGATTCTGCTGGCGGCGCTCCATCCCGTTACCACTACCCTCAGCGCGAAATTCCTGCACGCCGCCTGCCTGGCGGTGTCCTTTCTGGCCATCAGCTATTTTCACGTGGTGCTGGGGGAAGTGGTGCCCAAGAACCTGGCGATTGCCAAAGCCGACCGGCTGGCGGCCCTGGTGGCGCCGCCGCTGCTCCTGTTCATGCGGATTTCTATCCCCTTCGTGGTGACCATCGAACGCTCCGCTTTCGCCATCACGCGCGCCCTGCACATCCGTGCGGCGGCTCACGGCGGCGGCCATTCGGCGGAAGAATTAAAGCTGATCGTAAGTTCCAGCCGCGGCCTGGGGTACCTGCCGGAAGCGCAGGAAGACATGATTCATCGCGTGCTCGACCTGGGCGATGTGGCCGTGCGCGAGATCATGGTGGCGCGCAACGATATCGTCTCCGTCTCCTCCGAAGCCACGCTCGATGAAGTGCTGGAGACCATGATTCGCGAGCAACATTCGCGTTTGCCGGTATACGAAAGCGTGCCGGAAAAGATCGTCGGCGTTCTGCACTACAAAGATCTGCTTCCGGTTTGGGAGGAGCGCCGGCAATCGATTCGCACCGGCCGTCCCAATCGCGCCTTTCGCGTGAGCCGTCTTCTGCGCCGCCACCTGGTGGTGCCGGAGACCAAGCCGCTGTCGCAAATGCTGGAGGAATTCCGCAAAGGCAGCTCGCACATGGCCATGGTGGTGGATGAATACGGAACCATTGTGGGAATGCTGACGGTGGAAGACGTGCTGGAACAGATTGTGGGGCGCATCGAAGACGAGCACGACGAAAAGATCGTCCCCCGGCTGGCCGATGCCCGCGCCGTGGAACTGGATGGCGCCACGCGAATCCGCGATCTGGAGAATGAATACGGCATCGAGATCGCGGCCGATGGCGAGTTCGAAACCCTGGCCGGTTTCCTGCTGTTCCGCCGCGGGGAGATTCCCAAGACCGGAGAATCGGTGGAATATGAAGGCCGCCGGTACACCGTGCTCGAAATGGAGCGCAACCGCATTGCCCGTGTGCGCGTGGAGAAAATCGCTGCCGCCGGAAAGGCTTCGGGGTAGAATGGCTCGATACCATGTTGGGCATTGACTCACGAGCGGCGCGTTGCACCTGGACGGCGGCGCTTGTGGTGCTGGGAATCTGGCTGCTCTACCTGCTGCGGTCTACGCTGTTCGTGTTCATTCTGGCGGTGCTGTTCGCATACTTGCTGGCCCCGCTGGTGAACCTGATCAATCGCTTCCTCCCGGGCAAGTGGACGCGCACGCCGGCGCTCGCACTGGCGTACGTGCTGGTAGTGGGGCTGGTGGTGTTGGGGGCCATTCTGATCGGCTCCAGGGTGGTGGTACAGGCCACGCAGCTGGCGCAGCAGTTCCCCGCCACGCTGAAAAATTGGCAGAACTCGTTTCAGAACCAGGTACCGGATTCTCTCAAGACCGAACTGATCACCAAGTCCAACGGGTTGATCGCATCGCTTCCCTCTTACGGCATCAAATTCCTGGCGCTGATGGGCAACCTGATCTACGTGGTGATCGTCCCGGTTCTGGCGTTTCTCTGTCTCAAGGACGGCACCCTGGTGAGGCAGCACATTCTGGGCCTGGTGGAGATGGGGCCGCGGCGAAAACTGCTGGACGGCATTCTGGTGGACATGGACCTGGTGCTGGCGCATTACATGCGCGCGCTGGTTCTGCTGTCCGCCACGTCGTTCTTGTGCTACAGCATTTTCCTCACGGTGCTGGGCGTCCCTTACAGCATTCTGCTTGGCGTCCTGGCGGGCATGCTGGAATTTATCCCTATGATCGGGCCGCTGGCGGCGGGGTTGCTGGTGCTGGCGGTAGGCGGCGCGTCCAGCGGGCACGTGATCGCGCTGCTGATTTTCCTGGTGCTGTTCCGCATGTTTCAGGATTATTTCGTCTCTCCGCACCTGATGGGGCACGGGGTGGAATTGCATCCGCTGCTGGTGTTGTTCGGAGTGTTCGCGGGCGCGGAACTGGCGGGCGTGGCGGGGACTTTTCTGTCGGTGCCGGTGCTGGCGCTGATGCGGGTCTTATATCTGCGGGTTTACCAGGCGCGGCAGGAAGCGCAGGCGGCGAAATTAGTGGCGTGACTTCATGGGCTGAAGCCCAATGCCACCGGGCGGATCGACAGATCTCGGTGGCGCGGGCTTCAGATCGCGAACGGCGGCCTGAAAGGCCGCCTGCAGCCAGGATTGGCTGCCCCGCTATCCTACTTGCCGATCGTGCGGCAGAGTTCTTGTGCCTGCTCCCGAACGAGCGCGTTCTCGCGGCTATCCGGCGAATGCGCGACCAGGCCGTCGAGAAGGCGCAACGCTTCCTCCGCGGCGCGCGCCGCGCCTTCGAGGTGCAGTTGCTTCCGCAGCTTCGCCAATTCCATCAGGCTCTGCGCGTTCTCCATGCGCAGATCCACGGCGTTCGGATCTCTGCTCATGGCGGCATCGAACAACTGCCGCGCCTTTTGCTGGTGCGCGAACGCCTCCTGCGGGGACTGCGCCAGGTCCAGTGAAATGCTCATCACGGATTCGCTGTCGGCCAGGTCTTCATACGCCTGAACGTCCTTGGGGTCGACAGCCAGCATGGCGCGATCCAGGGCAACCGCAGCCTCGCAGTGACTGACCGATTCCTGAGCCGAGCCGCCGAGCGCCAGCGATTCGCAGAGATTCTCCTGGGAGACCGCAGCCAGCCGCTGCAAGTCGAGGCTCTTGGGGTCGGCCTTAGCGAGCGGCTCGACCAGTTCCAGCGCCTTACGATGCTCGGCGGCGGACCCGGCATAATCGTGCTGCGAGGCGAGCGTGTAACCGATAAATTCGTGCGAGATGGCGACCACTCGTTTCGCCCGCGGATTGGACGGATCGGCCTTTAACATTCCCTCCCGCACCGCCAGGCCGCGCCGTTCGTAATCCAGCGACACATCGTAATGGCCCAGCTCCCGCTCCAGGAAGCCATTGGACGTAAGCGACGTCCCCAGGCCGAAGCGTGCCTCCTCGGAAGGCGCGTGCTCCACCGCGGCCTCGCTCATGCGCAGGTGTTCCCGCAAGAACTCCCGTGCGTGCGCCAAATCTCCCGCGGCGGAGTAGCGCTGCGCGGTGCTCCAGATAATGGACGCGAGGTTGCCCCGCGCTTTGGCGTCGCCGGGATTGAGCGCCAGCAGACGCCGCCGGATGGCCAGCGCCTTCAATTGGTTTTCCACCCCCGCGCGGGGCGAATTGTCGCCGCGAGCCTCGCGGAACGCGCCCATGAGGTGGCCCACGTGGTCGTAAGCGTCAGCCAGGTCGTTGAGCAGGGCGGGATCGTCTCCCGCTTCCGAGGCCAGGTTGTCGAGGTACTCCACGGCGCGGCGCACCACCAGTTCCCGCGCCGCGGAGGAGCCGGGAAGATTCTTGATGGCGTCGTCGAACTCGAACAGAAAAGATTGCATCCATTTGCGCAGCGCGGCCAGTTCCCGCTGCGCGCGCACCTGCTCCACATGCACCCTATGCGCGTAGATGGACGTGGCCACGAAGGCCCCCGCGAAGGTCAACGTCACCAGCGCCGCAGCCGTGACAGCCAGGCGGTTGCGGCGGACGAACTTGGCGGCGCGATACGGTAGGGAAGGCGGACGCGCCTCAATGGGCAGGCCCTTCAGATGGCGCCCGATGTCGCCGGCAAACTGGTGGACCGTCAGATAGCGGTTTCGCGGATCTTTTTCCAACGCCTTGCGCAGGATGTTGTCCACGTCGCCCTTGAGCAGGCCGCGTGCCCGCCGCGTAAGACCTCCGGCGGTACTGGCCAACGGGGGGTCGTATCCGCGGATCACCCGTATGGGGTCGGTGCGGAAGTCCGGCGCTCCGGCGTAGGGCGAGACGCCGGTCAGCAAGCGATACAGCAGCACGCCCAGCGAATATACGTCGGACGCCATGGTGACGGGTTCCCCGCTAGCCTGTTCGGGGCTGGCGCCGGTGGGGGTCAGAAGCCGGTCGAGCGGCTGCGTCATTTCCAGGCCGCCGGTGGCCTCATCCCCGGCGAGCAGTTTGGCGATGCCGAAATCGAGCAGGCGCGGCTCGCCGCTGGCCGTCACCAGGATATTGCCGGGCTTGAGATCGCGATGGATCACCAGGTTCTGGTGAGCGAACTGGACGGCCGAACAGACTTTGAGGAACAGCTCGAGAACCGGGGGGCGGTGCCGCTCGACATACTCGTCGATGGTCTGCCCTTCCACGTACTCCATCACGAAGTAGGGCCGGCCGTCGTCCAGTTTGCCGGCGTCCAGCAGGCGCGCAATGTAGGGATGGATCAGGCCCGCGAGGATGCGCCGTTCGCGGCGGAAGCGTTCCATGAGGGCCTGGTTGGTCCCCGACTGAATCACCTTCAGCGCCACGCGGGCGGGCAATTCGTCGTCATCGCGGACCCCCAGGTAGACCGTCCCCATGCCGCCGCTGCCGAGCTCGCGCTCCACGCGGTACGGTCCCATGCGCGAAGGTACCTCGGTGCTCGCATAAAAGCGGCTGACGCTCTCTTGCAGGCAGGAGTCGAGCTTACCGGTTTGGCCGCTATACGCGAGCAGCGATTCGACGTCGCCCTCGATGGCGGCATCCCCATTGCAGGCTTGCTTGACGACGTGCGCACGTTCCGCGGGGTTGGCATCCAGCGCCAGGTTGAGTACTTCTTTTACACGAGCCCAATGTTCCCCTACATCCGGCATGTCCACATAGCATATCAGCGCGGCAGAGCCGCAATCAGGGAATATTCACGCTGAGACGCGGAGACGCTGAGGAAAACAACAGCTAAAACGGGAGGACGCTGAGGTGGCAGAGGACGCGGAGGGGTCGGCTGGCGCCGCGTGGCGTCGGCGCAGGAATCCGGAGGAGTGCGCGCCCCCATAGACAGTCGACCGCTCCAAAACCTTTCACGCAGTGAATAGCACACTCAAACGCGAACGAACCAGCCGCGGCGATACAGGAACCAGCCGAACAGGTACAACACCAGAACATACGCGATGGCGTAAGACAACGACGCGTTGTAGGGCCCGCCTATGCCGGCGAAGACGTGCGCGTAGATCCAGGAGTGGAGAGAAACCCTGCCGGTGGCGCCGGTCCAGCGGACCCATCCGAGAGCCTCGTCCAGGAATTCGCTCGCCAGGTAAATGACGATGGCGTTCTTGCCGAAGATCACGAGCGGCTTCACCGCGCGGCGCCAGCCCAGGCCATCCACCAGCCAGAGGAAGCCCGCGAACATTACAAAATCCAGGCCGGCCATGAAGAGCGTGAAAGAATCCGTCCAGAGCTTCTTATTGATGGGCAGCCAGATATTGCAAATGAGCCCGGCCGCCAGCAGGATGGCGCCCAGTCCGAAGAGGCGCAGGCATCGTTCGCCGAGACTTTGCCGCGCCGCCACCATGTGGCCGGCAATCACCCCGAGCAGGCACGTAGCGATGGCCGGCAGGGTGCTGACGATACCTTCGGGGTCCCAGGTTTTAGTCCACTGGTAGTTGTGCGCGCCCAGAACGATGCGGTCGATGTAGTGCGCGAAATTGCCCTCCACGTCCAGACGGCCGGCGCCGTAACCGGGCACCGGAACGAACGCCATGAGCAGCCAGTACACGGCCATCAGGGAGACGATCCAGACGATCTGGCCGCGCAGTCTGGTGGTGAGGAAGATCGCGGCCGCCGCCAGGTAACAGATGGCGATCCGCTGCAACACTCCGAGAATCCGCTCGGTGGAGAGATTGAATTCCGGATACACATAGACCAGCACGCCGAGTACGAACAGGATGGCGGCCCGCCGGGCGGCGCTGCGGAAGAGGGCGCCGCGGGAATCGCCGCGCGCGATCCTTCGGCCCAACGAGAGCGTGAGCGCGAGCCCCACAATCCACAAGAAGGAGGGAAAGACCACGTCGGTGGGCGTCCAGCCGTGCCACTCGGCGTGCTCCAACGGCCAGTAGACGTGGCGTCCATCGCCCGGCGTGTTGACGAGAATCATGAGCGCCATGACGGCGCCCCGGAAAGCATCGAGCGAGACCAGCCGGCCGATTGTGCCCGCCTGCGCCCGGTCCGCGGCGGCAGCGATATCCGCGAGGGTCTGTGACATGCAGAGATGGTACTCCAACTCACCGCCGCATGCCAGCGGCGGCTCCGCCACCGATATCGCTTCGCGATATGGAAGACAGGAGTCAGGAGTCAGAAGTCAGAATGAAAACCTGGCGCCGCGAGATGTGGCGATGCTGGCCGCTGCCGCGGGCGCCGACTCTTATTCTGTTTTCTGTCTTCTGCCTTCTGCCTCCTACTTCTTCAATTCGCTCCGGATTTCCATCCACACCTGCTGATAGCGCCATTCCGCGGGCTCGTCCGGCTCAGTGGTGTGATCGGGCCGCAGAACCAGATTGCCGGTGGCCAGCAGAATCTCGCGTACTTTGGGATTCTGCTCCAGCTTCGCCCGCATCGCCTCCACGATGAGGCGGTAATGCTCGCCCTTCGCCGCGGAGCGGTAGGGAATCCGCTTTCCCTCGAAAGTCACCCAATCGATCCCCATTTGGCGCATGTTCTTTTCCGCGAGTGTGCCTGCGTCCTTGGCGTCGAACGCGGTCATCTGCGCGACTTCGGCGCGGGTGTGCGGCCACACGATGCCGGGCGCCCGGGCGCGCGCGTCGCCCGGCCCTTCCGGGTAGAGCATCATCTGCCAGAACCCCTCCACGCTGGCGTAGCGCTGGCCGCGATACGAGAATGGCGTGGCCGCGAAATTGGAGAGAATGCCCAGCTCGTTGCGCTTCGACAGGATCACCTCTCCCGGCCCGGCCGCCTGCGGAAGGATCTCCCACCAGGCCTTCTGCGCCTCCGGAACCGGCGTCCACCAGTGCGCCGGGTAGTTCGCCGCCGATTGAGCCAGGAACGCAGCGAACGCCAGAACCGTGCGAATCATCCCCTCATTCTACGATTGCGATCTGCTAAACTCACAGTGCTCGGGGAGCAGGATTCGTGCGGGCCTCAGGGGCAGTTCTAGCTACCTTATTGTCGAGTTCCATATTCGGCCAGACAAGCCCGGCGCAGCCGCCGAGCTTCCGGGCCGAGTCCAACCTGGTGGTCATCCCGGTATCGGTGACCGATCCGGTGAACCGCTTTGTGCTGGGCCTTCGCAAGGAAGATTTCAAGCTGGTCGACAATGGCGTGGAACAGCCCATCGCGCATTTCTCGGGCGAGGACGTCCCGCTTTCCATCGGTCTGGCGTTCGACATCAGCGGCAGCATGGACTTCAAGCTGCGGGCCTCGCGCGACGCCGCCGCCACCATGCTGAAAACCATGGGTCCGGACGACGAGGCGTTCCTGGTGGAATTCCACGACAAGCCGGAGCTCACGGTGGGATTCACAAGCAAGACGCAGGACATTCGCGATGAGCTCCTGAAGGTGCAGCCGAGCGGTTTGACGGCGCTGCTCGATGCCGTGAAATTCGCGCTGAGCGAGATGAAGAACGCCAAGAATTCGCGCAAAGCGATTGTCATCGTTTCCGACGGCGGCGACAACAACAGCACCTACACGGCGGCCCAGATCGAGGCGCTGGTGCGCGAGGCCGACGTGGAGATCTACGCCATGGGTGTCTTCGATCCGCTGATGTCGCTGGCGCTGAGCCCGGCGGAGATTTCGGGACCGAGACTCCTGTCGGAAATCGCCACCCAGACCGGCGGCCGGGCGTTCGCAGCATCGGTGTCGAGCGATTTGCCCAGCGTGGCGGCCAGGATCGCGATCGAACTCCGCAATCAGTACGTGCTGGGCTACTATCCGAGGGATCAGGTCAAGGACGGCAAATATCACACCGTCGAAGTGAAAATCACGCAGCCGCCGGGAGTGCCTCAGCTCAAAATGCATTGGCGGCAGGGATATTACGCGCCCTCGGAGAAGTAGGTGGCAGACTCCCAGCGTTGACGTACGCGACGGCCTCCAGCACGCCTGCTCCTGAGGGACTCTTTCCGAGCGGGGTGTCAACCGGCTGAAACTTTCCCCGAACGCGACTTCGGGCCCGGGTCGCCCAAATCCGAGCTTTGAACGAGTAGCGCGTAAACCAACCGGAAAGGCGCCGGGCACGTCACTCATCCGCAAGCTCACGGCAAATTTGCCCCAGGCACCCGCCCGTGAAACCTGCCACCGATCAAGATATAGTAGGCAGAACATCATGTTGATCGAACGTCACATCAAGGGGCCCGATAAAGCTTTTCACCTTAAACCAGCGCCAACGGAAGGTATGCATCCTGCCGGCGGAAGGGTTGCACTGCCGCTCCAGTCACCTGGTAAGTTTGTAAACAAACCATGCCTCGCCATGTTTTTTGCGATCGCGCTTGCGCTCCATGCGCAGTCGCACGATTCCAAGTCGCCGACACCGCTGGGCCCCGGTATCAACAAGGGGAACGTCGACAACGTTACCGGCAGCGTCTATTACTCGTTCCATGCCGGCCCCGGCCATGTCAATATGCAATTCAGATTTAAATCGCTGGGAGTCTTCGGCAATCCGCTCCGCCAGGGATTGAGCTTTGATCTTTATGAGAACGGCAAATTCCTTTCGCACAGCATCGTCGTTTCCACCGACAAACTGGAACAGGCGGCCCCGTCGGGCGATCTGGATAGCCCACGCTCCTTTACGCTCTATGTGATTCCCCAATCCGGGCCGATCCGCCTAGGCGGGTATTACGAAATCGAGATTACCGGCGCGGTCTCCTATGGCGCGGCAAAGGCCACGGGAGCCGGTGTGAAACCGGAGGACACAACCCTGGTTAAGCCGGGCGGGCAGCTAACCAATGGTCCGGTCGCACTGACGAACGGCCAGGTGACGCTCAGTAGTCCAGGTGGCGCTCTCTACGAGCCCGGTATCAAGCTTTATCACCCTGGGCAGGCACTGACCGTTCAGGAATCTTCTAAAGAAACACGCCTGTTCCTGGCCGCCGACGTTCTGTTCGATTTCGACAAGGCTTCGATTCGTCCCGATGCCGCTAGGACACTGCATCAGGTGGCCGCGATCATTCGCGCCAAGAGCAAGGGCGTTGTGCGCGTTGAAGGCTACACCGACTCGAAGGGTCTCGCCTCGTACAATGCACGCCTCTCCGAACAGCGTGCCGCTTCGGTGAAGGAGTGGCTCGTCTCGAAAGAGATGTTCAATGCGGCTACCCTGGCGACGCAAGGCTTCGGTTCTGCGAATCCTGTTGTGCCCAATCTCAAGCCTGACGGACGCGACGATCCCGACGCGCGTCAACGCAACCGGCGCGTCGAGATCGTGATCGAGAATAAGTAGTCGGCCGTGACGAAGCTGCCGCCCGGCCTCCACGTCGCCAAACCAAGCGGGATTGACCATCAGCCCTCGCCTCGGCTCCGGGCGGACCGGTCGGCTACTCGGAGAGAGGGGACGATTCCAGGCAATCCCCGGCTTACGCGCGGAGCAACTTATCGTATTCCGCGTGCGGGCCGATCCAGAACCAGACCACATCGTCGCCATCCTTCTGTGCGAGAGCGCGATAGCCAAGGCCAACTCGGGCCGAGCAAACGTTGTCCTGACCGTCGACCTTCTTGAAATTCAGTCCGGGATGACCCGGATTACGCCGGAACAACGCGTATGCTCGCCTGGCGCGCAATTTGGCAACCTCTGGAAGTTTCGCGTACATATCGCGAAACTTCCGCGAGGTGAACGACTTCATCCGATCAGTTCGTCCAGCGGCCGGGTTTCGCCTCGACGATGCTCCTCCTGCGCTTCACGCGCCAGGGATCGCAGCGTCGAGGGATTTTCGCGGAAGCTCAGAGCCCATACTTCATCGTCGTCCAGCGTCTCAATGATCTGCGATGCTATAGCGTTCTGCTCCTCGGGTGAGAGGGACTCAAGACGGCGCACCGCTTGTTCGAGCAGGCCTGTCATATTTTTATGGTAGCGTAAGGCTGCCTCGTGCGACCAGCCTTGCGAGGCTATACGACCTACCTCCGTCCGTGTCGTCGGCGACGCGGAAAGGGAGACTTGCTTCAGCCTCGCTGTTTAACGCGGCGCTCCGTAGAAGGGAGGCCAAGCCGTACCAGATAGTCAGTGCTTGGGGAAAGGCCAATACCTAGGAAACCTTTCGCAGTTCCTCGCGGATCACACGCCGCAAAGTGTCCTCCAGTCCGGGAGCGGACTTCTTGCCCTCGATATAGTCGCGCAACACGCTATTGATGACGGTCTGGTAATTGCCGCCACCCGCACGCTCGACCTGATCGCGGAAGTAATCGAGAATGTCGCAATCCAATCGGATGGTGATTCGCTCCTTGCCCGGAGGCACGGGGAGTACCGCTCCGCGTTTGCCTTTGCTAAAGTCGTAGGTCTTCATTGCTTTTCGTAGTCCTCCCGTTCGTGCGGTTCGGCGCGCCGGGCGGAGATCAGCCGGATATCGCCCCCGCGCCAACTGTAGACGACCACCCGTATCCGCCGTGCTTGGCAAAGTTGCTTGTCGCTCCCAGAGGACCGCACAACTCAGTGCACACGGGTATGTACGCACACGCCGCCCTTGCCCTCTTCTCACTTTTCCCAATTCGCGATCGCGCAGCGCTGCGCATCCACGGCGCGTGCCAGATCGCCGGGAGCGAGCAGCATCTGGCAGCCGCGCAGGCCGGCGCTGACCGAGATGATGTCCCACAGGTCGGCGGTCTCATCCAGATAGAGCGGGTATGGCTTGCGCGTGCCCACGGGCGACACCCCGCCGCGAATGTAGCCGGTGAGCGGGAGCACTTCCTTCATGGCCACCAGCTCGACTCTCTTATTCCCACTGGCGGCCGCCAGAGCCTTGAGATCCAGCTCGGTATTGGCCGGGATGCAGGCGAGCAGCACGCCCGTGCGGTCGCCGCGCGCCACCAGCGTCTTGAAAACCTGCTCCGGCGGCATGCCGACTACCGCCGCCACGTGCGGCGCGCTCAAATCGTTCTCGTCGACTTCGTACTCGCGCAGTTCGTAATGTATGCCCGCGCGGTCGAGCATGCGGGCGGCGTTCGTCTTCGTCACTCGGCCCTCCCGGAATGGGCCGCCACGTGGACCGACGTGGTCTTGACGATGGCGCAAACCGCGTCACCTGGCTGCAATTCCAGCTCCTGGGCCGATTGTGCCGTGATCACCGCCACCAGGGGAAAGCCGCAATCGAGTTCCACGCGGGCCAGCGGCCCTTCGAGCGTCACTGAGCTCACGCGGCCGGCCAGGCGATTGCGCATGCTCGATACCACCGCTACGTCGCGCGTGAGGGCGACATCCTCGCCGCGAATGCAGG